>JAKATM010000036.1 GCA_021818765.1 Thermoplasmata archaeon
TTCCCCGAAGAATGCAACCCACGGCCCTCTAATTCCCGGAATTGTTGCACCGAACTGTACAGAATTAGCGACATTGTATCCAAAAAGAACCGAGACAGTAGCTGAAGCAAGCACCGCCCCTATTAGCTGTGCAATAATGTAAGGAACGACGTTTTTTCCTGGGAAACGCCCTGCCATGAAAAGGGAAATAGTAACTGCCGGATTGACATGTCCACCCGAGATATTAGCGATTGCCATAATGCCAATTGCAATTCCCAGCCCAAAAGTAATGGCAAGATAGAAAAGTGTCGACGGATTAAGAGTCTGGTTGAAAGCAGCAATGAATGCGACAACACTGCCCGGGCCAAATAACACGAAAATATAAGTTCCAATCATTTCAGCTGGGGACTTTCTAAGAAGATTTACCACTTGTAAAGGTATATATCGTTACCTTAATATTAATAGTTCTTTTTACAGCTACTTACAGGGCTCGCCCATCATTAGTAAGTAGTTGACCTCTGCTGAAATCCTAGAAAATAGCATGAACCTTGATTATTTATTGGTTAGGTGATAAAAGTAACATACTGGCACTTTCATGGTGATAATTATTTTCTCGGGTTAGCCTTTGATGCCAACAACTCTCATCGATTCCTGCCCGATCATTGGCAACAAATAGTGAGAACCCCTGCCTTATATCATGGGCATGAAGAAGATTCTTTAGTAATCTGCAAGGGCCTTTTCATCCTTATTACGATATTGTGATCAACGGGCTTACTACATTTACGTTGATGTTGTCAATCTCCAGGGTTGAGGGATTCATGACCACGTTGGCCGGGAACGTCGCTTCATAGAAGCTGTGGAGGCTCAAAAGCTCTGCATAGTTCTCTGTATAAGAAGAAACGATAACGGAAGAAAGGAGAGCAACCGCTGAGGATACAAATCCAACCATGCTGTATATCTCTGCTATCAATGCTGCTGTGGCTACTTTCCCGCCGCCGGGAGGTATTGCAATTGCAGCAGCTGCTGCAACCGCTACTCCTATCCCTGCAATTGACGTTGATAGCAACCCTGTTATATCAGAAAGCTTGGAGTTCGTTCCGCCTTCGAGGTTCGACCACACCGACGTGAAGTTGATCTGCTGTCCATAGGAAAGATTTCCTGCAACGCTTGTATCGTTACCCGTTAGATCTGCGATTGCCTGGGCGAAGTCACCTGGAAGGTAACCATAACCAATGGAATACTGTGCCCCTGAAGGATTCTCGACATATTCCTGAACCTGCCAGTCATTCTCGGCTATGGTGTCAGTATATGTAACCTGGCCGTTGCATACTATTGTTAGAACCTTTATGAGCTGGTAGTCGCTGATCTGGACTGCAACGTTGTTCAGGTAGATGTATGATACATTATACGTTCCATTAGACTTTGGTGTTGAGTATCCAACTGTTTCCGGTGCATTCCAATACTCAACGTTTGAAGGATTGGTACTTGGTGTTGGCGAAGTGGATGATGTGAAGCTCCATCCGTTGATATTGGAAGCGTTGGAGCTCTTTGAACCGAATCCCTGTGCAGATGTGAACGATAACGATATCTTACCGAAACCGAAGGTTCCAGCTAGAATGAAATATCCATTTGTCAGTTGCAAAGGAGCCTGGGTCCTATTGTTGAATGCTATGAGTGGAAAATGTATATTCGAAATCAGGTTTGAGAAGGTCTGTTTCCAGTAGACCTTCTGCTCAAGAAGGCAGTCAACCGGCTTATACGTACCAGCTTGCTGGATGCCTATCGATGTGGAATTTCCTGTGGAGTTACCGGATTGTATAACCTCCTGGGGAGACCCCAGGTTGAAGACATGATTAATTTTGAACACATTGGAAAAATTAAAGAGAGAGAAAAGTTGAGGGTATGCCTCCGTATATACGTTGAGCATGGAACCATTTGGGACTGTGAACACGACCTCGAACATTATTGGTGCCTCTGAATTTGGCTCATCATTAGAGGGAAGTGCTTTCAACCATGAATCCTTCAGTGCGTAGAACGAATTGTTCAAGTTGAAGGAGAAGGACCCGTTCGGGTTTATCTGGTGCATCCCTATTGGTATGCTTGAGTTCATCTGCATATAAGGGTACCCGGTTCCGTTCATTGCCGGATCAAACCTTGATGCATTTGTCATAAATGCCTCTATGATGCCATTGACATTGTTTGATGCAGTACTGGTAACAGCATCCCCTGAAACGTTAGATGGTAATATATAAGTTAAATTCCCCTCAACTTCCGGTCCTTTCATGACAGATTGCGTGCGTGAAAGTGACCATGGATGGAAGATAATCAGGCTGGATATAATTGCGACAACTATGATGACAGCAGATATGCGTATCATAAGAGAATGAAGACCAGATTTTTTAGATTCATTCTCCGCCTTTGCTGTCAAGGGTTTTCTCATAAATTAACCTCCAAAAAGTATCGCAAATATATATATTTCATGGTTGTTGATCTTTTATGACTCACCCAGAACCGTTATCGGAAAGATAACTGCATTAGAATTTTACATTTCATTCATGAAAGCATAAAGACTACGACCCTTAAGCTCTCCTGGTTTCATGCGAACTTTAGCCTAATTTTAACAATTTATATGAAGCTATTTGCAGGGCCTCAAATAAAATTTTCAAGATGAAAAAGCCAAAATCCGGCTAACCTCAGATCATCCAATCCAATAATTGGTTAATATCTAATCACCATTCATGTCACTATCTATTAAGTAGATAGTGAAATTATCCACCAAAGTGGCAGAAGGACTCGTTGCCATAAAAGTTAAATCAATTGTGAGGTTATAAACGATCGGTGGGTTATAATATATCCAAAACCCTCGTGGGAAAGTGGAATTAATTTCGAACCCATTTACGCAAGCTGGCTTACCTCCGTTTGCAAGGCTAAAATAGTAATTCCGGTTGTTGGTGGATGAACTGCTATTTTCAAGGGGGTAAGTGGCAGTTCCACTCCCCCTCTCCCAAATAACAGTATCGGAAGATGCGGTGGACACATTTTTCTCATAAGGATCTGTATGGCAATCCAAGGGAAAGGGAGTCGTTACTACGAAATTATTATCTGAGGTGTTGTTTTGAAAAAACGCAGAAACGGTAGCAGTTACTTTTGTAGGATGCAAATTATTTGAAACTGCGCCTCGAAAATTGTAATTTATGAATATTGTATAAGCACCACAGCCAGGATTACTCATATACGTTTCAAAGAAACTCATCGATGCATTGAAATATGACAGGTCAGTGTAATTACCATGGTACGCGATTGAACTCGAATTTAATATCAGACTACTGCGATGGAGACAATATTCCTTGTTACTAAGATTTGCTGGATAGATATGATAAACATTTCCATCGACAACAGAAAAAGATACTGCAGATGGAACTAAACTGAGAAATGATATGGGAGCAGCGACGATGGTAGCTGCAATTACAGCGAATATGATCATCTTACTGCTCCTGCGCATCATGATGCAATATAATCATTGAATGTATAAAGATTTAACCGATATCAACTATTATGACCAAATAAATGGCTGAATCAGCTTGAAAATAAAGATTGAGATGCACAAACGTTCGCTTTTTCTTGTACTCCCAGCCCAATCAAGACAGTTAACCATATTATGTACATACATAATATTAGGAATATGGATCTTTGCATCATAATCCGAGAATTCCGTGGTCAGTAAAAATACATTATCTAAAATTGCCTGAGTTAAAAGTTAAAGCATTACATGAAATAATTAATCACCCGCACATTTTAGTCGACTCATATTATATGTGGTCGGCGCACAGGTTTTTTGGAAGGCAGATCCACAAGCTCTGGCAGTCCCAGTCCAATAATGGGGCTGCCCGGATTTGAACCGGGGTCTCAGGCTCCCAAAGCCCGTAGGATGCCAAGCTACCCCACAGCCCCATTCAGCCGGTGATTTGCCCTGAGGTAAAAAATTTAACTAATTGCTCTCTTCACCGCTGATACTTGTGTGGCAGTAGATCTTTCATTTGGATTCTAGCTGGTTTACCATCTATGTCTATGATAACATGAATTTCCGGATCATAGTCGGTAGCTATTTCACGGCACATTCCACATGGCGGTACTATATCGTAGTTTACGTGATGCCTCTCCATGTCAGGATGCCTGACGGCTACAATCGTATCCAGATCCACTATGTGCTCCTTCAGGGCCATTGCAATTGAAATTGGCTCTGCGCAGACTGCTATCCTGCCTACCGTTGCGTCTATATTGAAAGCTGTAAAGATCCGCCCGTCGCCCGTCAATAGTGCGGCTCCTATCGAGTGCCAGTGCTTAACATAGTGGTCTCTAATAATGTCTGTCGCAGCACGTATCAATTCTTCATGTATCGGTTTTAGCGTTGCCATTTGCACACTGGTAAATATTCGGTGGTTATAGAATAAGATTCCTGTCGCAAATCAGAAATAGAGGCAATTGATTCAAGGATACCACTGTGATGATTTCAGCCTAGACTGAAAAGTGATGTGAGACGGGCAGACTGAGTGGATTATCTTATCTTCTCCAGCGTAAATGCGCCAAGCTCAAATGTCGTTTCATGCAGGAAAACTTCTACCCAGTCCCTAGATCTGACAACGCCCAAACCATCTACGCGCAGGTAAATCTTTGATCCTTCTGACTTGAATGTTATAGATCCGTCCATCAGGTAAGTAATGGCATCGACCACTTTCTTATCGAAAAGACCTGCTTCCAGGAGATAAAGCGACGTGCAGTATTCGGATTTTCTCTTCTGCGCAAACTGTTGAATGAATTTTATGTAGATCTTTTCATCAAGTTCATTCAGGTAGCTTGTGAGCGACGTGAAAACAAGTCTGTAATATGGTTTTGTTGCAAGGAACTGGCTTGAAATTGAGTCAGTGGCTTTCATAAGGGAGCTGACGTTGATCAGGTTATCGATTGTAACGGCATACTGGGATTGCGTCTGTGTCTGGATAGAACGGGAATAGACATCGATGAAGCGCAATAGTCCCGCGGCTTCGGCGTTCTCAACATCTGGGTATATGCGGGAGATCTCCAGCTTGATATCGTTTATGCTTTTATCAGTTGTTATTATCATTACGGGTATTTTGTCCTGGAGAGATCTTGCAATGAAATTCCAGGCAAGAATGTCCTTTCCAGAATAAGGGGGACCGACCAGCAGGACGTTAGAAGAAGTCCGCAATCCGCCGCCCAGAAGGTCGTCAAGCTTTTCAATACCAACAAGCAACTTCTCAGGCCTTGCTGTCGGAGGTTGTGAAGTCACAATTGGAGAGCTCCTCATCCTGGTGGATGATCCTATTCTTTCCTGGATTATGTGCTGTGTTGGTGAAACAGGTCTGGGAGCCTGCGTTATCTGCTGGTTTGGAACTCCCTGGGATTTCCCCTCAATTTCTGATAGTTTTGCCTGAGCCCTGTCTAGAAGCTGCTGCAATTGGTTCATCAGTTGCTTCAGTTCCTGTACTGCCCTATCATTCTCTTCCATGTTACTTTCCTTATACCTATTGCTTCAGTATCACTTAAATGTTCCTGAAACGACCCATGGGGGTTCAGCAGGATCGAATGGCTCCATACCGTCTACGATCTTGGATTTCAGTATCTTTTCATCCACCTCAATGCCAAGACCAGGTTTTCCTGAGAGTGTGAAGTATCCTCCTGAGAGCTTATAACCTGTTTTGAGCAGTTTTTTCTTCCAGTCCGGCCAGGATTCCTCAAAGCTTTCCTGTATTGCAAAGTTTGTCATGGTGTAATCCAGGTTTAGGGATGCTGCAGTCTGAACAGGACCGAAGGCGTTATGCGGGGCCACGAGTACTCCGAAGGCATCCGCTATTGATGCTATCTTCTTGCCTTCCAGTATACCCATGCAGTTTGTGAGGTCGGGTTGGATTATGTCTACAAGACCTTGAGAAATCAGTCTTGTGAAGTCCCTCTTATTAAGTATCCTTTCTCCAAGGGCTACTGGAGTCTCGATGTGGCGCTTGAATTCCTCTAGGCCGACCTCAAGCTCCGGGTGTACCGGTTCCTCAAAGAAATAGGGATCATACTCCTCAATCCCTTTTGCAGCCTTTATGGCGTATGGGGTGTTGAATCTGCCGTGGCATTCAATCAATAGGTCAACATCATCGCCTAGTTCTTCCCGCAATGCACCAACTATTTCAGACGCCAGCTTCGCGCCCAGCCTGTCAATCCTGTCGTAATTGGGACCAAACGGGTCGAATTTCAGGGCCGTGAATCCCTTTTTTACCATTGTTTTCGCCTTTGCGACAAAGTCATCTGGTGTTTTGCAGTCTGAATACCAGCCGTTAGAATAAGCCCTGATCTTTGAATTGAATTCTCCGCCGATCAGGTCATGCACTGGTGCGCCGAGTTGCTTGCCGATCAGATCCCATGATGCCATTTCAAAAGCACTCAGCGCGGAAGTAGCTTCCATTGACTTGGATAAGTAGAAAGAGTTCCTATAAAAATCAAATATGTTTCTTTCAACGTTGAAAAAATCTGCGCCCTTGAATATCCTTTCAACCTCATGCATGCTTTCCCGCACAGGAAGTGTCATGAATGTGGTAGGCGCCTCACCCCATCCGGTGAGGCCGTCGGAAGACGTGAGCTTGACCAGGAGTATTGTCGAGCTCCATGGGGAAGATACTTCCCTCCCCTTCTCTCCCAGTTCATATATTTCTACGTTTTTTATTTTGGAATTCATGTAAATGACAATACACAAAATTACTTAAACCTTAATCTTCAAAAAGCTTGGATTTGTTCTTTCCGCAAATATCCAAGTATCACTTTACCCCAATAATCAAGCTCCAGCATGCGTCATATATCAGGCTTCCTACTTAAATTTGGCATATATTAATTCCAATGAGAAAACAACATCAATAGCTGCTAAAAGTAAACAAAATCAGACAGGTAGCAGCTTCAGCCATCAAGACAGGACTGGATGAATGCTATGATATCCGCAGACTCGTCAAGCATCGCCTCATGCCGCAGGCCGATATGCCCGCCTGAGAAGTCCGCCCTTAGATACGTGGTAGAGCCAGTTTTTTTTAACCTGGCGTAGAACTTCATGCCATGGGCAGGGTGGACCCTGTCATCGTTCATCCTGATCCAGATGAGGCTTGGCGGATAAACCAAATCCTTTATGTTATGGTATGGAGAATAGCTGGAAAGGAACCTTCTATCAGATGCATCATCGGGATTTCCATATTCGTTTGTCCAGTAAACGCCAGCAAGGAGTTTGTGGAACCTGAGCATGTCTATTACAGGTTTCCCAACAACGGCGCCATTTATAAGGGCATGGAAATTCAGAAGGGCATATGAGGTAAGCAGTCCTCCGTTGCTGGCACCTTCAATAACCACTCGATAACCCTGCTTTCTTAAGTGCTCAAGCACGCATCTGAAATCGTCGAAAACGTTGATCTTGTTTTCCCTGGTTCCCTGCAGGTGCCATTCTTCTCCATACTCGTTGCCTCCTCGAAGGTTGCAAAATATTATGTCCGTCCCCTTGCTCAGAAGATAGGCATAACTTGGCCTGTAGCCGGGAGTCACGCCAATATTGAATCCGCCGTAGCCATATACAACAGCCCTATCGTGCCTGCTGCTTTTCCCTGAGCCTAGGAAGTAGTGGACCTTCGTATTTCCGTTCAGTACAAAACCTTCCTTCATTTCAACATCGAGCAGATTGTTCTCAGAAACGCTTACGAGTTTTTCACCCGCATAAGAGTAAACTATCTCTGGTTTTCCCATTGATGTCGAATAGAATACTGCCCGCTCCATGTCATGGCAGGACGCCGACAGCGCTGAAAATTCATAAGCTGGAAGAACCGACTGCCTGGATCCAGCGAGATCATATACAACAGGCAGGAGTTTTGCGTCTTTAAGGGTAAATGCAAGCAGTCGATCACCAAGCATCATTGCAGGTTCAATGCTTCCAGAAAATTCCTCAACCGGGTTTTCAAATTTTACTATGATTTCGCCGTTCCTTGAAATTGCACCGTATCCTGCATATTCCAGTAAATAGATCGCTCCATCCCGAATGCCCAACGGATACGCTGGATGTTCAATTGAGACCTCCTTTGTCCAAGATGCTGGATCTTTCAGCTTCCCCCTGTATATGCTTGCTTTCAGCCAGTTGCCAACCGCAGCAATGCACTCTTCGCCAAAATTATAAAGACTGATGAATTCAACTTCGCTGACATCGTCACCCCAGACTATATCCCCATTAAGGGTGACACGCTGAGAGTTCAAGGGCACTCCTGCTGGAATATTGTTACCCCTGAAAGCCTGTACTGCATAGTAAGTATCGCCAAAAAAGAGAACCTGGTGAAAAAATCCGGTAATCTTTTCCTGGACTGTTCCACTCTTAAGTATGTAGAGGACCCCTTCATCTGATCCATCTGTCTCAAAATATGCAACCCTGTCAAAATCATCCGATACGCTGAACCATGTTATGAGGCTCGAGGAGGAAGCAACTTCCTTCCTATCAACAACTAGCCTGTAAATCCCTTTCTCCTTGTAAAGACGTGCGGAATGTTTGTCATTTATCCTTGCCTGCGTTGTCATCGGAACGTCGGCAAATTTTCTCAGATCATCTACTATGCCCGGCGAGACCTTTCCATAACGTTTCTTGAATATTTTAGTTGCTTCCCTTGCAAACTCAATCGTTGATGGCTCGAGTGTTTCAAAATTGCTAAATTCATCAGGTTCGATCATTTTCCAACCAGAAGTAATGACTTCAGCTACTAAAGAATTCATTGATAAGTTCTTAGCTTTAGGTAGATTCCAGGAACAGGGCGGGAAATCAGGTTTTGAAAAATGCTATTTACGTGACAGCAATCATGAGGTATGTCGTCAAAGTATCTTATGAAGAAGAGTTTTGTTTCTGCCGGAAAGAAGTATGATTACATCTCCATACCCGCGCTTGAAAAGAGCGGGGTGAAAGTATCCAAGCTGCCTCTATCTATCAGGATCATCGCCGAGTCGCTGATACGCAATGAAGATGGTACCAGAATCACCGAAACAGATATTGAAAACGTGCTTAACTGGAATGCCAAGGCAGTTTCAGATAACGAGGTTCCACTGATAGTTGCGAGGGTTCTTATGCAGGATTTCACCGGTGTCCCCGCAATAGTGGATCTGGCGTCCATGAGGGATAAGATGAAGTCGTTGGGAAAGGATCCAGCCCTCATTAACCCGTCGGTTCCTGTCGATCTGGTAGTGGACCACTCCGTCCAGGTCGATTTTTACGGAGACAATGAGGCATTCGAGAAAAACACAGAGATGGAGTTCAAACGAAACTACGAAAGATACAAGTTCCTTAAGTGGGCGAAGAATTCATTCTCCAACTTCAGGATAGTACCTCCCGGTGTGGGTATTGTCCACCAGGTTAATCTGGAATACCTCGGAAATGTAGTAGCAACCCGAACCGGTAAGGGTGAAAACATTGCATTTTTCGACAGCCTGGTTGGAACAGATTCACATACTACAATGATCAATGGACTGGGTGTACTCGGATTTGGCGTCGGCGGGATAGAGGCCGAGGCAGCAATGTTGAATGAACCAGTTACTTTTCAGTTGCCTGCAGTTGTGGGCGTGAACCTTCATGGAAAACTCAGGGAGGGCATAACTGCAACAGATCTTGTGTTGACCCTTACCAATATTCTCAGAAAATCGAACGTGGTAGGAAAGTTTGTGGAGTTTTTCGGTGACGGAGTCTCGCAGCTGAGCGTGCCAGACCGGGCGACCCTTTCCAACATGTGCCCGGAATATGGCGCAACTGTAGCACTTTTCCCGGTTGATGACCGTACCATAGATTATCTGGAGCTGACGGGCAGGAGCAGGAACCAGATAGACTTGGTGAAGCAGTACATGCATGAACAGGGCATGTTTGGGGTTCCGCATGGAATTGAATACAGCGAACTGATCGATCTTGATCTTTCAACAATAAAGACAACCATATCGGGACCAAGGTTGCCGCAGCAGAAGACTGATCTCGCCGATTCTAAATCGAATTTCCTGAACTTCCTAGAGGGGGAAGAATCCATACCCACTGGAAGGACGCAGCAGAAACAGGTGAACTTGAAGAGGATACCACTAAAGGTCAAAGGGAAGGATGAAGTTCTGGCTGATGGTGACGTTGTAATAGCCGCAATAACGAGTTGCACTAATACGAGTAACCAGAATGTCATGGTTGCAGCAGGTCTGCTGGCAAAGAAGGCTGTTGAAAAAGGACTGCATGTCAACCCGAAGGTCAAGACTTCGCTTGCGCCTGGTTCCAGGGTGGTAACTGACTATCTCGAGAAATCCGGCCTCCAGAAGTATCTTGACATGCTGGGATTCTATCTTGCAGGTTATGGATGCACCACATGCATAGGAAACAGCGGCCCGCTTGATCCTGCAATAGAGAATGCCATAAACGAGGGTAAACTTTCGGTTTCGGCGGTACTATCCGGAAACAGGAATTTTGAAGCCAGGATACATAGGGACGTAAGGGCAAACTATCTGATGTCGCCTCCGCTTGTTGTGGCTTTTGCACTTGCAGGAACCGTTGTTACCGATTTGGATCATGATCCCGTCGGAATGTCTGCAGATGGAAAGCCAGTCTATCTCAAGGATATCTGGCCTACAAGCAAGGAGATAGATCAGGTCTTAAAGACGTACCTGTCAAGCACCGTTTATAAGGAGAAGTATCAGAATCTGGATTCCTATAACAAGAACTGGACAGATCTGCCATCGGAGGGTGGAGAGACCTATAGCTGGGATCAGAAGAGCACATACATAAGGAATCCAACCTTTTTTGACCATTTTACACCAGGGGAGTCCAAGCGGCTTGAGAAGATTGAGAATGCACATGCGCTTCTGGTGCTGGGGGATTCTATAACAACTGATCATATATCGCCTGCTGGATCCATCTCAAAAGCGAGTCCGGCTGGCAAATACCTTCTCGAGCACGGTGTCGAACCGGCTGACTTCAACTCCTATGGTTCGAGAAGGGGAAATCATGAGGTTATGATGAGAGGGACGTTTGCAAATCCCAGAATCAAGAATCTACTTGTAAAGGCTGAGGGAGGAAATACCATCCATTTCCCTGAAAAAAAGGAGATGCCCATCTATGATGCATCCATGAAGTATATGAAAGATAACAGCCCTCTGATTGTATTTGCAGGAAAAGAATATGGCTCAGGCAGTTCAAGGGACTGGGCTGCAAAGGGTCCATACCTGCTTGGCATTAAAGCCGTTATTGCCCAGAGCTATGAAAGGATCCATCGATCCAATCTGGTTGGAATGGGGATTGTTCCATTGCAGTTCAAGGCAGGACGGAACTTTGCATCACTTAATGCAGATCCTTCTCAGCCATTCTCGATCGTTTTCAACGGAATGCGAAGGGGATCAGCAATACTTTCGTACACGGACAACAGCGGAAAAAAACGCGATGAGGATCTGGATGTGAGAATAGACAACAAGGCAGAGGAACAGTACTTTGAAAGAGGCGGGATACTGCAGAACGCGATGACAAACATACTCTTGCAGGAGAATAAAGAGTGAAGATTGCACTGCTCGGGCTGGGACAGGTTGGAAGAAGTTTCCTCAGGATACTTGCCGAAAATAAGGCATATTATGATGAGAAGCTTGGAACGAAGCTTGACATTGCTGTAGCAGCCGATTTTCATCATATGCTCCACGCAGATGAGGGAATGGACCCCCTGCGGTTATTGTATTACAAGGAAAAGGGGGACATATGGGGGACAGGTTACGCCGAGGTGGAAAGGGAGACCCTTTTTGACCTGGAGTTTGACGTGTTAGTGGATCTCATGCCAGCCACCTCAGACGGAATCCGTGCAAGGGATCTTTATCTTGGTGCATTTAAAAAATCAAGGGATGTTGTGTCTGCCTGCAAATCCGGTCTGGCAAATTTCTGGCCTGAAATAATGAGTTCAGCTGTATCGAATCGCAGGCGGATAAGATACGAAGCCACTGTAGCAGGCGGCGTTCCGTTTTTCAGCTTCATGCAGAAATGTTTGCGTTCATCCACAATCACGAAAATAGTTGGTCAGGTCAACAGTGCAGCCAACTTTGTCCTCCTGAAGGTTGCAAAAGGAGACACGTTCGATCATTCGATAGAAGAGGCGGGAAAGCTCGGAATACTTGAAGCAAATTACCATTTCGACACCCTCGGTTATGATAGTGCATGGAAAACAGTCATAACGGCAAATTCTGTTTTTGGATCAAGGCTTAGGGCTGGAGACATTGTGTTCGAGGGAGTGGAGGGCATGGATCCAAAGTCCGTCGACCTTGAGAACACCAGACTGCTCGCTGAGGTTGAGTTACAGGATGGGAAGCTTGCTGCGTCCTCAAAACTGAAAAAACTTGATCCTTCTGATCCGCTTGCCTCACTCAAAGGAAAGGGCCTTGGTTTCACCGTATATATGAAGGGAAGAGCTCCGCTTACCGTGCTTGAATACAACGACGGGCCCACTGAAACAGCTACTGCTGTAATAAATGACCTACTTCTTCTTTGACCTGCCGGGCTCTTTTCCGCCAGTCATGTGCAGGTCAAGCCATTCCAGCTTTCTCTGCAGCCTGTCAAGCATGTTCCTTGGAACGCCGTGCCTGGCATGCTCATGAGAGTCCCCAGGATAGCGGGCAAGCACTGTTTCGACGCCATTCAGCTTCAGGGCGGAGAACATCTGCTCTGATTGTTCAATAGGGCATCTGTAGTCATCTTCACCATGTATGAACAGGGTTGGTGTTCTCGCATTCTTTGCCTTGGTTATAGGTGACATTTCCAGCAGTGCATGCATGCCGCTTTCCGACCATGGATCCGTAACGCCAGACTCAATTGCATTGAACCAGAAACCAATGTCGCTGGTTCCGCAC
>JAKATM010000037.1 GCA_021818765.1 Thermoplasmata archaeon
TATCCAGTATTTCCAGGACTCGGCAAATTTCTTTAAGTATCATTCGATGAATGCCGAATATAATGCCGTTGTTGAGAACCTTGAAATGGCTGCAAAGAAACTCTACGGCAAGGATTACAGAAAAATTTTGACTCAGTTTATAAAGGCTAAGGCAAGATAATCCAATTCATTTTCTTCAATTTTCGGCTTTTCCCTAGGAAGGTTTATTTGCAGACGCTGCTTTGCATGGTGAGTGAATGAGTGATAGAAACAATCTAGAATCCTTCTCCGAGGGAACGATAGACACGCGTAATATTCTTGTGATTGCAAATCCGGGAACTGGCAAAACGGAAGAAATTGCCAATTTTGCCGTTAGGCTTGTTAAAGACGGTGTCGATCCCAGAAGTATCCTATGCGTCACTTTTACGAACAGGGCTGCTGCAGAGATGCAGCAGAGAATCGGCAGCAAATTGATTGAAGCTGGTCTTAAGGAGGCAGCATTTGCTTTAAATGTATCCACATTCCATGCATTTGCACTAGATGAGATATCTAGTTTCAGCGGATCGGCAAAGATCGCTCCAACCAACTTCATAAGGGCATCGATTCTGCGCACAATCCGCGAAAAGAAGATGTTCAGTTACGGTGACCAATATATTATCGGGGAACTCCTCGGAAAGATAGAAAACGCGATAAGATATGCGAAATCGTTCAACATATCTCCGTCTGAGATAGACGATGCTTCTTTGAACACCGCCCTTTCGGCTATTCTCCTTGAGGGAAATTCAAGATCGATGTCAGACGATGAGATACGTGCTTTTGCAGGCCACTTCCTGCAGATAATGAAGTCGTACCAGGAAGCGCTTGCTAATGCGAACATGCTGGACTACAATGACTTGCTTTCAAGATGGCTTTCTCTTCCGGATGGAAAGAGAAGACTTTATGACTGGGTACTTGTTGACGAGCTTCAGGACCTGAACGAATTAGAGTTCCAGATAGCCCTTAGAAGCGCAGGCAACAATTTTCTGGTGGGCGATCCGAAGCAGTCTATCTTTGGCTTCCAGGGAGGAAGCCTGAAAAACTTCAGGGACTTTACTTCCAGCATCTCCTGCGAGAAACGATACCTTACGGATAACTACAGAAGCACAGACCAGATACTTGCATTTGCTAAAAGCTTCTACCAGAAGAATGGAGAAAGTTCCTTCGCCACGGAGATATCCGATCTGAAGTCGCATGAGGGGAAACAGGGGGAGAAGGTAAAGATAATCTTCACTGAGGAACCTGAGAGAGCAGCAGCCTCTCTGGTTGCAGATTCAAACAACAACGGAGTAACAGCAATAATCACCAGGCGAAACGATCAGCTTCAGGAGATAGCTTCCCAGCTTGAAGCTTCCGGAACCAGGTTTGGGACAACTTCACCCTGGACCCTCTCTGAACCCTCCAGGCTGGATATCCTGAGATACCTGAAAGCCGTAATTTCGCCCAGGAAAGACACTTTCATACCCGCCGTATTTACACCATACTCCGAACTCACGATATCCGAGGCTTTTGATATCTCGTCGAAGCACAAGTGGACAGATTTGCCCTTGAAAGAGATGGAAAAGCTTGCTCCTTCCTTATATAAGGATATATCAGAGCGAAGGTCAAAAGATGGCCTGCTCCTGATAATGGAAACAAAGATACTACCTATTGCATCCTCTCTGGGCAAAGATCACTTCTTCGCAGCACTGTCAATCCAGAATGCACTGAAGGAATATTTTGAACAGGCTGATGCCCCCGATCTCGAAGAACTGCTTGACTATCTTTCAATCAGCAACTACGAGGAAGATGTTTCTCCAGGTGAAAGCAAGCTGATCCTTACGACAGTTCATAAGGCGAAGGGCATGGAATTTGACCATGTTATATATGTCCCTTCCAATGCAGCCGAACGCACTACGTTCATAGATATCGTGACAAGGGCGATTATCCTGGCCGCCAAGGGGATAGATATCAGGCAAGAGCTCAGGTATGAGGACTCCAGGATCGACTTTGTCGCAGTGACCAGGGCCAGAACCGATCTTTCTATCCTGATTCCTCAAAAACTTTCTGCAAGGTATGTTGATACCGACACCTGCGAGACAAGCATGGCATCACATGATACCACAATGGGAGAAATGGAAAAACTATATTCCAGGGCATACCAGCACTTTGTTCATGGAAGGGGTGATAAGGCAAGAAGCATAATCAAGCATAGCGGTGAATGGCTTAGGGACTCCATTCACTCATACTTCCAGTCCAATTTTACTTTGTCGTATTCTATGATCAGCAGGATAGAATCGCCATTCAACTTCCTGAAGGACTATATATTCAATATCAGGGAACCTTCAAGAGGCATGACTAAAGGGACTGCCATCCATAACTATGCCGAGATGCTGTTCCGTGGGGAGGATGTAAAGGAAGTGCCAGATGACCATAAGACTGACCTTGAAAACCTGAAGAGCGTTGTGGAAGAGATTGAAAAGGAGTTCAATGCAAAACTGACGGCATCCGAGATGTCAATAAAGCTTCCTGTCGGAGAGATTTTTCAAACTGTTGATCCTAAATATGCCTCCTTACTGTTCACGGGTAAACTGGATGCAGTCTTTACTTCGAATGATGGAAAGACAATCATTGCCGATTACAAGACCGATGCCTATGAGAATGATACATACACTTCTGATCACAGGCTTCAGTTATACATATATAAGCTGATGTACTCCAAGAAGTTCATGGCAGATCCGAAGAAAATAAGGATTGCCACGCTTTATGTAAACCTGATAGGCAGGATCAACACAGGAAGAGTAGATAGAAAAATTGACAGAACAGAACCCACACAACGCAAGATCGACGGTTTCATCAAGGCACTTAACAGGCTGCTCAACTACAAATCTGACCCAGATTCTTTCCTGAGAGACCTGATGCAGGAAAGAGATCTTGGACTGAACCTGCAGAAGGAGATCAAGAACATAATATCCTCCTTTGAATCAACCTCTTAGATAATAAAGCGTTACACTGTGTATGATCTTTATTACAAATTCAGGAAACCCTTATTTGTTGAACCTTTAACGATGCGAGGTTTTATTTACACTTTTATATTTTCCTATTGGAGTAAAAACCATTGGTCGATGGAGTCTTGATTAGACATGAAGTGCCCTGTTTGTGGAGAAAAGTACAACAAGCTTGATTACCAGATGTTATCGCGCCATCTGGCACAGAACTGTGAGCGTAATGACACACCTCATCTTGAATTTGTAAAATATTACTTACCTGGTGCGAACTGGCTTGCTGGAGACTTTACTAACGAGGTAAAGGAAATTTTCGCTTTTGAAAAGGGCCAGCTTTCGGATTGGATTGTTTCTAAACTCATACAGAGACTATTCCAGGAAAAGCCGCATCCTTTCATAGAATCCATGCAGAAACCAAAGAAATCTATTTTCCAGGGTTATGCAATCGAATATAGCTACTACCTGAAACAGAGGGTTAGATCGTTCTCTTTCGCAATGGCCAAGAGCGATAAGATTGATGTCCAGAAACTAGAGGCAAAATTGGTTTTTCCAGAGCTTGCTGACGACAGTCACGTCCAATCCCAGATGGTCCTACTGCAGGATATGGCGGAGAGCGTGGGAATTCCGCCGGAAACTCTGGAATCATCAATGCCGCTGCCACCCACACTGCATTCAGTGAGGTTATGGAACAGCATAGCCGAAAACGAGCCCTGGCTGGAGATCATGGCTTCACTAAACCTGATGGATCTTGTCTATTCCCCGATGCTTACAAAAGCTGGTGCCAAGTTGCCATATTTCTCTCCATCGGTGCTCGAAAATGAGTGGATCCCGGACGAAGTAAAGACATTCCTTTCACATTCCGTTGAGTTTTTGGCTCCTATAGCTGAACAGGCGCTTTCCCTCGCTTCCAAATATGCCGAAGAGCTCGGTCAGACAGAGGATCTGCAGTCAGTTTTTCTCAGATCGCTTGAGGCTTTCGACAGGCACCTTCTCGCTCGTGTTACAAGAGCAAGGCAGTTTGAGTCGAAGTAACATTCTCAGCATTAGCTACGAATGGTTTTTTTACAATCTTTGCATCATGTGATGTGGAAGATCTTTTACATAAGACAATTGACCTGAATGATCATAAGATAGAGGTGGAGCTTTACTACAAGCTGAATTTTGACGCAGACAAGAGTTGCGGGTACATCAAGGTTTACAATAGTGCCAGCCAGCGGGAAGACGAGAAGTTTGAAGTCTATATGGAGCTCCTTGAGTGTGGAATGGATTCTCAAGCTGTTACAAAAAAGGTGGATTCAGTTGTTGCCGAAATCAAGAGCGGAAAACTGGACGTCACGTTCTAGTCTTTAAGTGAAACAGTTATAGTAACAGGATCGCCATCCTTGAGATCGTACTTTTCTCTCAGGTATTCTGTGGATATAACTTCGATGACATCCGTATGTACAGTCCTCTCTGGCATTATAACAGCACATTCGGTCTGGAAAATAGCCGCCCTGAATGCCTTCACCGGTCCAAACGTTCTTCCGTCTGCTTCGAATCCATTGATCTTGATCCCGCCCGCAGCACGAAGCCTGGCATAGTGACTTCTGTATTCTGGATCAACAACAATATTGAGAGTTCCAAAGTAAGGGATAAAATCGAGCTTATCCTTGAACTGGACCACGTACTTTTCCCGTGATATGTAATACCTGCCCTCGCCGAGACCGCTCTTCACTTTTCCGCAAATCTGGAGCGACTGTTCCCCATCAAGCATCTCAAGAAGATCGTTTAGCTCCGTGTAAAGAACGCCAAGACCTTTCTCCGTAAGATATATATACTGGCCATCTGACTTGAGCTGCCTCTCGATGTAGCCTTCTTTCAGGAGCGAGTTGATATAGCTTGAGCCAGACTGTTGGCTCATTCCAAGCCGCTCAGCAAGCTTTGTTGAAGAAATCTTGGCAAATCCTCTTTCGTTTGAAGCTTTCCTGATCTCCTTGAGTACCTCGTATGTTCTAGATTTGGACTTCATGTTTTACTACCCGATCAACCTGCCCTGCCTGAGGGAATACGTTCTTATCATTATATCTTTAAGGCTCCTAACCAGTGTCCTGTCATTTGTCAGGACGGCAGCGGAATGCCTAATTGCCGCATTCCTGATACAATCATCTCCCGATCCTGTTGATTCTAACGTATCAAATCTTTCCGACAACTCCAGAGCCATGCCGGCAAGTCGCAGTGAATTGGACAACCCTTGAAGCTCATTCCTTATACAATTCAGGATAACGGGAGTGTATGGCAGCTGCATTGATTGCACTGCCTTTACCAGGTCAACGTTTCTCTTAGCTGCATAAATTATCACGTTGGTATCTATTATAAGATAGTTGTCCTTGTGACTGGCCATTAGTTTTCTTTCACTTTCTCTGCGATCGCTGTTCCTTTCCTTATCTTCTTGACCAATACCTTGAGCGTCTCACCCTTCTTTGCACCCGGCACTATAATAGTGAACCCGCGGAAATTTCCCCTGCCTTCTCCGGAAGGACCTATGTCGCTAACAGTAACGCTGTAGGTTTTGCCCTCCTCTAGAGTAGATTCATTCTGGTTAATATCTTTAGTCATTTTGAGAGCATGCTGAGCACCGCATGCCTTGCACTCGAGGACGTCAACTCGTCCCACTCGCTTTATTTCGGTGTCAGGCGAACCGCATTCATAGCACTCAACATATATCTGGAGATACTGCTCAAGTTTCTTCCTGATAGTTTCCTGGTCTACTTTTTTGTTTATGATCAGTCTTGGCGGATCAATTGAGATACCAATCCCAAGTTCCCGCGTTAGGAACTTTACAAAAACCTTTGGGTCACGGTTCAGCATCTCTATGACTGAACCAAAATTCCTGATTATAGTTACTTTTCCTTCGTAGATAATATCCGGTTCAGGGATCTTGAGTCTTCTCTGGCTTCTAATCGATGTTGAGAATGTGCCTTCCGCCTTGTCAAGTAATTTTGAATATATGTCTTCGCCCATATCATGATCGCTTCCTTTGTGCATTGTATATTATACTGCACATTATAGGTTTAGCGTTTTTTGATTGAAGTGAGTAGTGCATATACGATAAGACTGACAAGTGCAAGAAGCTTCTTACCTTCTATAAAAAGGAAACAGCTGGTAAGTTTACCATAAATCGGGCTTATTATAGAATACAGATTATATTAAATACCTATGTCTGTAGAATGTCAGGTCAAATTTCTAATATTTGTCGGATCAAATCATTGAATAGCTTTTAAAATTCTATTTCTAGAGAACATGATGTGTATGGCATTCTGACATATTTGTATGGCAGATGTATGGCAGATTCCAAAATATTTATATACATCTAAGATAATTACATGTCAATTCATATGGACCAAGATGAAAAGATAACTATAAGGATATCAAAAGAGTCTCTCGCTGAGATAGATGAGTTCCTTGAGAACCGCCAGGATCTCGGAACTAGATCTGAGTTTATCAGAAGCGCTTGCCTCCGTTACATACAACAATCAAGAATGGGGCAGGACAGCAAAAACGGGAAGGTGTGTGTAAAGCTTAGAGGACTGACAGAGAAATGGCTTGAGAAATCTGTTTCCATGGGATTGTACAGCGATTTAGAGGATGCCGTATCTTCAATAATCACTGAATTTGAAAGTGATGGTTCATTCTCAAGAGTTATAGAGCGCAAGCTGGAAAAGTTCAGGGAGGCTGAGCACGTCTTTGACAAGTATGAAAATATAGTCAGCGACGACAGGAAGGCTTTCCAGATAAAAGAATACAAAAAAGAGTAGAGGTGTTTGAGAAAATGGAAAAAAGTGAAACAGAAATGATGGACCCGAAATACATACGGGACAGGATAGTAGGAGTTGTACAGGAATATTTCGAAGAAAGGGACGACACAACATTTGTCTCTTTTGGAAAAGCGGGCGCAAGGATATTGAAGAAGGTTCTACCCTTCGAGACAGGAAAGATCAATTTCCACTCGGTAGTGCTTAATGATGCACAACAAAAACCTGTCAAGGAGAAGAGGAGATGGTTCCATAGGGCATCATACTTTGAGGTTGATCTCGACGAGAGCAGGTCAGGAATATCCAAGTCGGCTGGAAATGGGCTGGCTCTAGAAAGCGTCTATTACAAGATCAATACAATCAAGGTAGGTGGCACACAGTTCGTCTCATCACCACATCTTCTGGCTGAACAGATACTAAGCAACATGGATAAGTCATCAGGTTTCATCCTTGTCACTGGATTTGGAGGAAACTTTGGGCAGACAATGCACATAGAATTTGCAAAACTGCTTAAGAAGAGAGGAATTCCTCACATGAGCATCGTTGTAAAGCCACAGAAGACTCAGAAAATGCAGAGGTTTCAGGCAGATAAGGCCATTATCGAGCTCATGAGCCATGACTCAAACGTCAAGGTCTATGATAACGAGCTCCTCCTGGGCAAGGAGATGCGACTCGATCCCTTGGCTTCGTTCATGGCAATGGACAGGGTCAATGATGTGATCTGCAGAGATCTGAAGACATATGGGGCTATTTTGAGCGAGATAGCTTCAGAAATGAAAAATCCATTTATCTAATTTTTATGATTTACAGTGAGGATAGTACCTCACTCTCAAACATCTCCCTATCGCAATAAATGCATTCCAACGCCAGCGGTTTTCTGCTCCTAACAAAAAACTCGGGTTTTATCGGTTCCCTTGTGTTTGAAATGCAGTTGAGATTCGAGCATTTTATGATGCCTACAATCCTTTCTTCCAGCGTAACACTGAACTTCTCGACGACCTCATAATTGCGTATTATGCTTATGGAAGCGTCGGGGGCAATCAGGGCGATCCGGTCCAGTTCTGGTCTTTCAAGGGATCTCTGCTCTATCTTGACAACGTCCTTGAAGCCCAGCCTCTTGCTTGGGACGTACATACCGACACTTACTGTAAGTTGCTCCTTCCCAGTAATGTTCAGGATGGAGAGGACTTTCAATGACATCCCAGCCTTCACGTGGTCAATGACCGTGCCATCCCGTATCTTTGATATTAGGAGCGTTTTATCCATTATTGATCACCCCCAAGAAGAAGCGTGATCAGAGCCATTCTTACAGGAACCCCATAGAACGCCTGCCTGAAATATTTCGCCTGGGGAAGGGTATCAACCTCCGGCCTGATTTCATCCACTCTTGGGAGAGGATGCATTATTATTGAGTCCTTCTTCATCATTGAAACAATTGAGCTATCAATCGAGTAAGAGCCAATAAGCTTCTGGTACTCCTCAGTGTCCGGAAACCTCTCTTTCTGTATCCTGGTTACATAGAGCACATCAGTATCATGAATAACCTTTGAAAGATCGTCAAGCTCCGTGATGTCAATCTTGTCCTTGACAGCTGATATTACGTGATGAGGAATCCTAAGGCTTGGAGGCGAGACCAGGTGCACTGTTGCATCAAGCCTTGCGAGTGCAAGAAGGAGTGAATGGACCGTCCTTCCATACTTCAAGTCTCCCACTAGAGTGATATCCAGGCTCTCGAGCCGCCCAATCTCCTTCTTGATTGTGAAGAGATCAAGCAGGGTCTGGGTAGGATGCTGCCCAGATCCGTCACCCGCATTCACAATTGGCCGGGCAGTGAATTTGGAAGCAAGCCTGGCAGCTCCTTCCAGTGGATGTCGTATAACGATTATATCTGAATAAGATTCGGCCATCCTTACTGTATCGGCAAGTGTCTCTCCTTTTGAAACTGAAGAAGACTTGACATCAGAAAAACCTATCACGTTGCCGCCGAGCCTGTTCATTGCACTCTCAAATGACAGACGTGTTCTGGTGCTTGGCTCAAAGAAGAGCGTAGCCATTATTTTCCCGGACATCGAAGTCAATCGCTTCTGGGATTCAAGTGCAGAAAGCATTCTCTCGGTTACGTCAAAAATTTCAATCATTTCGTCCTCAGAAACGTCGTCAATGGACGTAATGCTCCGATTTTTAATCATCAGAAAAAAACATATCACTGGGAGGTAATTAATAATTTCACTGATATGTTGCATGCTATTCAGATGATTTATTGTTTGGGGGATGTTCAGGAGATAATTAAATACGCTTGTAAAATAAGGAGATGTGAAGAATAATTCCGCTGTGTCAGGATTTCATAAGCTCAGCACTGCTGCACGCTTATCGCTTCTCCGAGATCTCTTGGATCTTTCAGAAGAGGAGGTCAGGCACATCTCCTCGTCGGGTGCAATATCGCTGGACAAGGTGGACAGGCTGATTGAAAATGTCATCGGCGTTGCTGAGATTCCTCTGGGAGTTGCAACTTATTTCCTCATAAACGGCAAAGACTACATGATACCAATGGCAATCGAGGAGGCATCGGTAGTGGCTGCTTGTTCCAATGGAGCCAAGGTTGCAAGGCTTTCAGGCGGATTCTCCGGCTACTCCACCAATCCCATAATGATAGGGCAGATCCAGATCCTTGACCTCGATTCGCCTGAGGACGCAATTATAAGGATAATGCGCAACAAGGAAATAATCCTGAAAACGGCGAACGAGAAAAGCAAGACGCTAAGAGAGAACGGGGCCGGCGCAAAGGATCTGGAGTGCAGGATTATTGGCTTGGGTAACCGGATGCTCATCGTACATCTTCTCGTCGACGTTATGGATGCAATGGGAGCGAATATTGTCAACTCAATGTGCGAGCACATATCCCCGATGCTGCAGGAGATAACAGGAGGAAGAGTCAACTTGAGAATCTTGAGCAACCTCAGCATTCACAGGAGATCATATGCATCCGCCGTCTTCAAGAAGGAAGCTATAGGGGGCGAGAATGGAGTTGACAGGATTCTGGAAGCGTACAGGTTTGCAGAGCTCGACATGTATAGGGCAGCAACCCACAATAAAGGGATCATGAACGGTGTAGATGCCGTTCTCCTGGCAACAATGAATGACTGGAGGGCGGTAGAGGCAGGGGCACATGCGTTTGCATCAATCGGTGGTTATCATTCGCTTACCAGGTATTCAAAGAACAGCAGCGGCGATCTTGTTGGAACCATAGAACTCCCCCTTGCAGTAGGTATTCTCGGCGGATCAACTAATGTTTCGCCAAAGGCAACAGTGGCAAAGAAGATACTCGACGTAAAGAGTGCGGGTGAATTCGGTTATGTGCTTGCTTCGGTTGGACTGGCACAGAACTTCTCTGCCATAAGAGCACTTGCCAACGAAGGCATACAGAAAGGCCACATGAAACTTCATGCAAGAAACATAGCAATAAGTGCTGGTTCACCGGACAGCCTCATTGAAAGCGTTGTGGAAGAAATGGTGAAGTCGGGCGACATATCACCTTCCAATGCAAAACGTATTCTCGCATCATTTGAAAAAAAATAATAAATAGCTTCCAACGATAATCGCAGACCAGATGACCGACATAAAGGAAGCAATGGAAGCCGGACTTGCGCTGCTGGATAAGGGCAAGAACCTTGACGCGCTAAGGGAACTTTCAAAGCTTGAACCGGAATTTGCAGGTAAAGATACAGACGAGGCAGCCGACCTCTATACAGCCATTTCTCAGGCTTATTACGGGATGAACCCAAAAACTGACGAGAATTCACTTCCATATGCAGATCGGGCTTTCGAGATTCACAAGAAGAACAATTCAAAAGATGCAATGATGAATGATCTCCTGTATTCGGCATTCGTGGAGATGGACTGCAATAAGTCGGCAGAGGCCGAGAAGCGGCTCGATTCTGCTATAAAGATTGCACAGGAACTGAAGGATGACGAAGCATTCGTTCAGTTGCTTACAACCAAGGCAGATCTTCTTTCTGGGCAAAAGAGGAGGAGGAAGGATGCCGTTGAAATCTATTCTCAGGCAGCTGACCTTGCAAAGAAGAATGGCAACATGGGCACATATTTTGAGGCATCGGTTGGTTTGCTTACGATGAAGAGAGAGGAATCAGATCCTTCGAATGTCCTTAATGAAGCCATGAAGCTTATAGATGAGGCCGAGAAATTTGCAATGAATATTAAGGCTAAAAAGGACAGGAAGAGCTTTCTTGATGACGTTTCCGCAGTCTACGACCTTGCATCAGATATAGCGATGGAAATGGAGAATGTGGATGAAGCGATGCAGATTGCCGGAAGGATGTCCAAGATTCTCTCTAAATGATCTCTTTAACGAATTCTGATACGTCTATGCCTGCATCCGTCAGGACAGCAAGTAGTGCTGTCTCAAAATCCATGTAGTTCATTCCATGCAGGAAATCACCGGCCAACTTGATTGCTTCTTTCTTTGATACTTTTCCAGTCGACGCTGCATAGTCAAGAAGCCTGTCAGATAGTGGCCTGTCCATATCCGCAGAGAACAGCTCCTGCACGGAGACGGAAAAATCGAGCGGTACGGATATTCCTGAGATCGTAAAGTTTGGAACAAGGCGGCCATCCTTTTCTGATATGAGGCCCTCCTTCACGCTTTCGTCACAGAGCCTCTCAACCTCTTCTGTGGAAAGAAGGTGTCGCTTGAATGAGATCTCCTTGACCATCTCGGCTTTCGTGAGGGACTCGGCTCCTCGTCTACCGGAGATTGCGATTGCAATTAGGCGCCTGGCCATCTCCTTGTTCATGCAAGATCAGAACTTTGAAAGTACCTTTTCTACTTCTGCGTAGTTGGGTTCAACGCCAGGGTTATCGGATATCCATTTATATTTTACAACGCCGTTCTGATCAAGGATGAAGACGGATCTCTTTGAAGCAGTCAGTCCCGGAACATTGACAAAATCATGGTGCAGCGAATCATACTTCTTTGAGACTTCTCTTGTTGCATCACTCAATAGATCAAAATTGAGGTTGTTCTCCTTTGCGAACTGTGCAAGCGAAAAGGGCTGGTCAACACTTATGCCCACTACTTTTGCCTTGAGGTTGTTGAATTTTGACATTGAATCCCTGAATGTGCACATCTCCTTGGTGCATACACCGGTGAAGGCACCGGGGAAAAACAGGAGCACGGTCTTGTTTCCTTTGTAGTCGGCAAGTGTCTTTTGCTTCAGGTTAGAGTCTATCAGTTTAAAGTCAGGTGCTTTTGAGTTAAGTTCTACCATTATTATCAAGCAGTAATGACATAAAAATATAAAAGTTTGATATAACCATGTGTGAAAGCTGTATCTCTTCTATCAGGTGGCAAGGATTCCTTTCTCTCGGCGGTTATAGCGATGGAGAGCGGTATGGGCATTGAATATGCCCTCATCGTGAAGCCTGAAAAAGAGAGTCCGATGTTCCATGTGCCAAATATTGGAAATGCAGCCCTGACTGCAAGGCTCCTTGGCCTAAAGTCCCTTGAAATCACTGAAAGCGAGTTCGATTCATATTTCACCATTATGCATGGAGACGGGATAGAGGCATTAGTTTCAGGCGCCACAGCATCTGACTACCAGCATTCCAGGATAGAAAGGCTGTGTACGTTGGAAAAAATGATCTCCTTCGCTCCGCTATGGCGACTTGATCCCTATCTTGTCCTCAAGGAACTGCTGCTTCGTAAAATCAGTGCTGTCATAGTATCAGTTTCAGCAGAAGGACTTGACGATAGCTATCTAGGCAGGAGCATAGATGAGAACTTTATTTCAGATATTGCCAAAGTGGAGAAAAAATATAAGGTAAACCCTCTGGGCGAAGGAGGAGAATACGAGTCCTTTGTAACAGGAATGCATGGACATGGAAGCATTACAATACAGAATGCAAGAAAGGTCTGGAGCGGAAGCAGTGGATACCTGGAGCTTAAATGCTCCATTGAGGGCTCATAGCTTGAGTCGTAGA
>JAKATM010000038.1 GCA_021818765.1 Thermoplasmata archaeon
ATCTTCTTCTCCTCCAGCTTCACCTTGCCAGCGCTGAGATCAGGAATGCTGTGGGACTCCGCCCACCTGGCAGCCATTATGCCTGCGATATTCCCGAACGCAAGGCATTCGTTTGTTGAGTTGGATCCGAGGCGGTTCGCCCCATGTATGCTTATTGCGACATTTTCGCCGGCACCGAATATGCCGCCGACCTCCGTTTCCGTATCAAGGTTAACGGATATCCCTCCCATGGTGTAATGGGTTGCAGGCCGGACAGGTATCATCTCTGTCGCGGCTTCTATGCCGTTGAACTTCTTTGCGATGTCAGTTATCATGGGCAGCCTTTCCTCGAGCAGGTCCGCAATATGCCTTAGATCCAGGTAGATATATTGCACGTTGCCGAACTTGCCCTTTACAGCCCTTCCGGCCTCGATCTCACACATTATTGCTCTTTAAACTATGTCCATTGGTGCCCTTTTTAGCTCGCTCGGGGCATATTTATCCATGAAACTCTTTCCTTCCCCGTTGACAAGGTACTCACCCTCCCGCCACCTATGATAACAACATCTTCCTTTATGGCTTCCATTAAAGGATCACTTATGATCGATTCATATTTGATATATCAAATCGCGAGTTTATATATGAGCTAATCAAGGTGCTTACGGCTGACGATACCAAAAACCTTGTTGGTCAATCAGTGCCAAATTTATAGTCGGCAATGGCATATTCCCCATGACAATGGATTATCTCAGGCTCATGAAATATCCGGGAGCCAAGACAGCTATGCTTCCGGAACTCACCAGGATTATCGGCGGATCCGGTTGCAAAGTTGTTGTTGATGTGTTCGGCGGATCAGGCCTCGTGTCACTTAACCTTCATGGCGTATCTGTTGTATACAATGATCTGGATCCTGAGCTTTATAACCTCTTCCTCCAAATAAAGAACAATTCGAGCAGGTTGAAGCGTCTCCTCATCCAGAGAATGGATGAACTCTTCCATCCGGGAGGCAAGGAGATCCTCCAGAACAGGAGCAGGAATGAAATTGTCAGGAAGGCACTGATCCAGCGAGCTTCCAGTGGGCATTCAAATAAGTACGAAACGAAATCCGATCCCGTTTTGAGGGCGGAAGAAACTCTGTTCCGCTTCAATGTCTCCTTTGGAGGTCTTGGAAAGACCTACTCCACAGACAGGGAAAAGTCCCCGGCCCGCTACATTGAAAAAACAATTGCCCAATATGACATGATATCAGCAAGGGTGCATAACTGGCGCCTGGAGAACCTTGATTTCCGATCCGTGGTAGAGAAATACGATTCGAGCGAGGTTCTTTTCTATTTAGATCCGCCCTATCCTGGAAAGGAATGGTACAACTTCAACTTCAGGGATGATGATTTCAGGGAATTGAAGTTGCTGATCGACAGGGTTGCGGGCCAGTATATCTTAAACGTGGATGACAACATCCCCATGATTACGGGAATATTCGGGCGGCCCACTTTCCTGAGAAGCTATCCCAGCAATAACAGGAATGACGGCTCCCGCCCTGAGGAATCAAAGAAAAAAGCTTTCTATATGAATTTCGATGACCCGGTGTCCTCGAAGGACATCAAAAGCAAAAGGCCCCGCAGAAGTTATTGAAGTGGCCCACATTTAACTGGGCTTCATGAACAGCCGATTTCCACACTCATGATGACTGGAAATCGTCCAATAGGATAATGCCAGTACAAGGGAAAAATAACAGGGAGAGGTTAGCGTGGCAACCCGGAAAACAAACCTTCTTTCATGAAACATCGTTAGGCCGGGGAAGCAATACCGTACATTATTGGAAATGTGTATGAGCCACCATTATAGTTGATACTGCTGTTGATTGCATATATTGTGATATCCATGCTGTCTGCCGGGTTGTTCCCATATTGATAATTATTGCTGTATGACCCTGCCATGACTCCTGTTGATGAAGATACGTTTACAGATCCACTTACCACCAGACCTATAATACTGCTTACTAGACCAGAGACCGCCAGTGTGGTGGCAGCTATGTTTCCCCATCCATTGCCTGGAGACCACCCGTCTGCAGCCTCTACTGCAGTGATCACTCCTATCACTGACAACCCAAGATCCACAATACCGTTGATAGTGCCTTCCACGTTGTTGGCATTACCTGTCATGGATGATAATATGTTACCCCACTGCACAGAGGCATTAGGTTGAATGGTCGTGGAATACTTGCTCACAAGAGCATTATCCCATTTTAGTGACGAGATGGCCTGTTGACTTGTGTATGGACTGTACGGATTGTACGCATCATGAGTAAACCCTGACTCGATAATACCGTTTGATATCTCAAGCGAGTTTATTCCTATGATAGTTTCAAAATTGCTTTTATTTACCCACATACTGGTCTCTCCGTATGTTGAACAAAAGCACTGATAAATCTGTTCCTGGTAGCGGTTGACTATCATCGTTCCATTCAGGTATATGTAGCCTGAGGAACTCGATTTTATCTGCTGCGGCGGGTATATAGGCATCTGCCTATTCGTAAAAGCACCTGATGGAATCGAATATGGCGTGTTTGTAGACATATAGAACGAATAACTATTGCTTGTGTTATATGCGCACGCGTCCGTAAAGCCGTTAAATGAGGCAGTAGATCCGACAGAGAAATCAGTCACCAGTTGATCTTTACCTCCTGTAAGGTTTGCGAAAGCAACCGGGATCTCCGCATTGCTGAACTCAGTTGATCTTGTAAGTACCCATCTCACCTCTCCGTTCACTGGATCTTGAGAGTAATATGCTTTTAGCTGGCTGTTTGTGATGTTCAGCGTTCCATTGCTAAACGAACGGGGTTGTTTGGAGAGGTTTGGAGAGAAATGTACATACAAGCTGGATGACCTGCTAATGCTGGCAGGATTATATTGAAACACATTTGAGTAAAAAATGTCCAGGTTTGAAGTGGAGTTGTGTGCGAAAACATATGTAACTAGGATCTCCAGGGACGTTCTTGCACCTGACTGGTCATGCGTCAAAAAATAATCCGACCAGGCCTTGGCAACTGCTAGGAAAGCACTTGGGGCGTCAACTGTAATTTTGCCAGTAGAATTAGTGGCAAACTGGAAAAGAGGAGTATTATTACTGGATTCAACCATAGACATGATGCCAGGACCTGGCGGATTCGAACTCCACACCTGGCCAAATGCATACTCCAGTTGAAGTGGGGTCGCATCGGGATATATTGAAATGTTCACTGTGATTGAAGGTGTTGTTTGTGCTTGATTGTTTTGCCTGTCTTTCAAGTAGGCGTATGTCACGCCTATGGCTGCTATAATTATAACAAGCGAGACTATAACAGCAAATGGCTTTCTTGCTATCATCACACCCAGGCATGTGGTAGATGTTTTTTTTATTTAATCTTTAGCCAACATCTGAAATAGGGAATGGTGATGTTAGCTGCGTGAAATACGAGGTGCATGTTTCAAGGGGCACAGCAGGGATTGAGAGGGATGGAAACATACTCAGGGTTCACACGAGGCAGGAAATGATCGCAAACAGGGCAAACATAGACGTCATCCGCCAACTGGCAAAATACTTCTCTGTAGATCCTGAAAGCATACGCATAATCAGCGGTGCAAGATCCAGGAGAAAAGTCATCGAAATTTCCGATAAACTTACAAGATGAAATCGATTCTCGATTGCAGAAGTCTGACTATACCAGTTAATTAAGGCTCTCCACAGACTCCAGCCTTCTTTTAAGATCATTCTCGCAGTTTGGGCAGCACGCATAATAAGTCCTTCCGCCGAACGTAAGAACGATCGGTGATGAGCTTATAAGCGCTCCGCAGTAGTCACAATGTATATTGGATTTCCTTCCTGAAGTCTTGTTGACCGTTCTGCTGAATGCTATCTTTATATCCATTATGTTCACATTCTTGACCTTGAGCAGGTTTTCATAATACATCACAACCACGAACGTCTGATCTACAAGATTGAATGTTTCCACAATGAGTTCAATGGGAATCAAATCCAGGCTTGAAACGTGAATAAGCACCAGATCCCGTTCATCCTCTTCTGTTGAGATGGTGAAGGTCCTGATCCTTCCAGAATGCACCAGGGACTCGAAAATCTTCTTTGCGGTTATCCTCGTGATGTCAAGTTCCTTAGCTATTTCAACTATGCTTTTCCTTGAGTCCATCTTCAGGATTGAGAGCATTCTCTGCTCTATTTCAGCCTGGTTTTTCTTCATGATGATATATTTTATCATAAATCATATACATTTTGTATAAAGAATGCTTAATAGGAACGCCATGATTCATAATCTATGCCAATAGATAAGATATGTGGAATGAAAGTGAAGGAAGACACGCCATACAAGAGCCAGTTCCAGGGAAAGACATTTTATTTCTGCAGCGCTGGCTGCAAGGAAACCTTTGACAAGAACCCGCTGAAGAACTCAAGGTAAGGGGATCAATATGCCCACGGATCCGATATGCGGTATGTTTGTCCCGGAATCATCGGATCTTCATGTTGATAAGGAGGGACAGCGATTCTACTTCTGCTCCAAGGGGTGCATGGACAAATTTGTCTCGCCTTCTGCAGAGGAAGGGAAGCTGAAGAGAAAACTGATCGTTGCCTGGTCCCTTGCCGTCGTTGTCATATTGTTGCAGTATTTTTTCGTATCGCTCCCCTATAGGGACTACATAGAGATGCTCCTTTCAATTCCGGTTCTTTTTTACTCAGGATCCGGTTTCTTCCAGGGGGCTTATCATACACTCAGGGCCCGCACGGGTAACATGGACCTGCTGGTAACGCTGGGTACATCAACTGCTTTCTTCTTTTCCGCATTCATAACATTGTTCCCTTCTGTATTCCCAAAAGCAGGCGTTTATTTTGACGCTGCGGTATTCATCATCACGCTTATACTCACAGGCGGATATATTGAGAGTCGCACCAAGGCAAGGGCAAACTCTGCTGCAGCAAGGCTAAAGGAGATTATTCCGGAGAACGTTCACATAATATCCGGCGATGGAAGCATTCTTGAGAGGAAACTTGAGGATGTCAGGCAGGGTGACAGGATATTATGCAGGCCCGGCGACATAATCCCGGTAGACGGCCATGTGCTCAACGGTACAAGCGAAGTCGACCAGTCCCTGATAACGGGTGAGCAGATCCCGGTGGTCAAGGCAAAGGGCGATGCAGTAACCTCTGGAACATCGAACCTCAATGGAACTATCACAATAAGCGTGGAGCGGGTTGGAAGCGAAAGCACGCTCAACCAGGTTTACCAGTTGATCCAGTCTGCTTCAATGGGAAGGGTCAAGGTGCAGAGAATCGCCGATGTTTTTTCGTCAATATTCATACCTATAGTCATCACCGCTGCACTTGCGTCCGCAATTTTCTGGTCTCTTTATCTGACCATTACGGGGCAGCCACTCGTCATCGAGTATGCAGTCCTTGCATTTGTCTCCGTTGTAGTGATAGCATGCCCGTGCGCAATCGGGCTTGCCGGTCCAATCACCCTGCTGATCTCTTCGAGCACCTCCTCCGAGAACGGAATCTTGCTAAAGAATACTGGATCGCTCGAGAGGCTTTCCAGGGCGACAATTGTCGTATTTGACAAAACGGGCACTCTTACACTACCGGATCCGCAGATAACAGATATCACCGCCGTCCCCGGCATGGATGAAAATGACGTTCTCAGCATCGCTGCATCGATAGAGAAGATGTCCAACCATCCAATAGCCAGGGCTATCGTCAGGGAAGCGGAACGACGGGGCTTGAATGTCCAGAAGGCAACCGAAACGGTCGAGACACCAGGCGTCGGGGTGTCCGGCACGGCAGATGGGAAGCATATAGATGTATCGAGATACAGCGCCGGCGGTAATTCGGGGATTTCCATTAAGATAGATGGAAATGGTGCTGGGAACATAGCCTTCAGCTACGAAATACGGGATAGTGCCAAAACAGCGATCGATACTCTGAGGAGGATGGGCCTGAAGGTCTCAATGTTAACCGGAGATACTTCACAGGAGGCTCATCGCATAGCAGGAATGATAGGGATCGATGATGTGCATGCGGAATGCATGCCGCAGGATAAGGCAAAGATAGTGTCAGGATACCAGGAAGCAGGAGAATATGTGATCTTCGTCGGAGACGGCATAAACGACAGCATATCGCTCGAAACTGCCGATGCTGGCATTGCCATGGGATCAGGCCTGGATATAGCGAGAGAAAGCGGCGACATCATACTGCTTAACAACGATCTTTCAAACATACCGCTCTCAATCGTGATTGGAAGGAATACAATATCGAAGGTCAAGCAGAACATAGGCTGGGCGGTTGGATACAATTCTGCCCTTATACCCATCGCCGGCGGAATCCTTGTGCCGATCTTCGGCCTATCCATTTTCTCCATACTGCCATTTCTTGCGGCACTTGCCATGGGCATGAGCTCCACCTCTGTAGTGCTGAACTCAATGAGGTTGAAAAAGAAGATAATGAGATCAGCCAGTGAGTATATGCCAAGACGGACCATGCTCCCAGTAAAGAAGACAAGCGCTGACAGGGTGGGTTGAGAATCATGGCAGGTCAGACCATGACTGTCCAGATCGGAAAGGGTGCCATGAGCATAGGGCCGAAGGCGCTGATTCGGCTCGAAGGAAAAGACGTTGTTATCAGGGTAGAGGAAATAAAGGGTCCATGCAACGACGAATCCTGCCAGATAATTAAGAAGGTCGTGGTGGAGGCAGGAAACCATTCGCCGGCAGAAGGGCTTCAATTGATCAAGTCCAATGGTCTTTCGATATACATGGATGCACAGGTCTTCAGATCCATAGATATGGGAAGACAGGACAGGGTTGCACTTGAGGCCACTAGGGATGGGTTTGTTCTGAAGCGATTCTCCTTTGTTACCTGAATGCCAAAAACCCGTAACGGTTAAGGAGGCCGGATTCCAGACAGGATATCACTCAGACATAAGGTAGACGGAAAGGCCGATGGCCCATAGCAGAGCCGGATAGACTATCATGCGTTCCATCCCTCCTACGCCTATTCCGAGATCTATGTTCATCGCATAGAGCACAATCGAGGCAAGGACAACTATGCCAATGATTGGGGATATGAACCTGTAGGCAGACTTGAAACGTTTGATGCCGAAAATTCCTGCGATGCCGGAGAAGAGGAAGACAATGAACGCTCCTATTGTATGCGGGGACCCTGTTGTTTCCGGGAATATGCCGACAATCATTGCCCCTATTCCTGCAATGATCAGCAGATAGGGGAAGATGGCTTTCTTCTGCGACATAGCTAAAATTATTCCACCAATAACAAGCGTTATCCCCAGGAAGATGATCGTGCCGTTGAACAGATATGCAGTAGAACCTACGCCAAGATCACTGATTACATTCCCGCTTATTGAATAGTTCTTGTATAACGCCTCTCCAATCATCAGGGATATGGAAAAAATAAATGTACCGGCAAAGATCAAAACACCTGCAGCATGCTCGTTCTTCACCCATGTCAAGCATGCAGCTTGATATTAATGTATCGGAGGACCCCTATTTTGAATCCGTCCCATGTGGCCTTGAGGAGCCCATCGTAAGGTTCCAGTGAGCAATCACGTAAACGATGGCAAAGAATACGATGAACAGTGGTATAAGATAGAGATCGCTTATTGTAACAAAGGCTTCAGTGAACCAGAATGCAGAGAACGTAAGAAGGAGAGCCGATACCGCTATCTTCATGTTTGCCTGCTTTACCTTCCTGATCTGGCTGTGAAGTATGATGCCGGCGATTACGACAAGAATGGCTCCAACAATAAGGCCAGTAATGGTTTCGAGATAGCCGTTTGGATAGAGGGCGACGAGAACTATCGCTGCCTCAAAAGCTTCTACAGCACCGACCGAGAATCCAGTGTACATGAGATCATTGTGGCTATCCGGCTCTTCCTTATGGGGTGCCTTTATGCCGAGTGTAAATTTAACTGATCTCCTGGAACTCCTTATTAGCCTTATCCCGAAATAAAGCAGCAGGACTGCAGAGATTAGCCTGACATAGAAAATCGGCAGCAGGGTGATGTATTTTCCTATGAATGCTGTTGGCACTAATATAACAAGGACGCCAAGAATTACGGCAACGAATACGGCGGCCTTCTTGGATTCCGCAAAAAGAGCAATCCCAACCGCTGTTGCTTCTGACATCTCCAGCAACGTTATGCCCATAGCAGCAAGGAATATTGCAATGCTAAACACACGCCCGCATAAGTTCAGTGAATAAAAATATGTCCTTCCTTGATAGTTAACACATAACCACTGCAGTTGCATTAAGGAATTATTTCACTGGAATTTCCTTCCACAGGATGGGCAGAAATTTGCGTTTCCTGGAGAGACCAGCCCACAGTTTGGGCATATTCTCTTACCGACAAGAGAGAAGGAATTAAGTGAAAAAGATGTGCCTGAAGCCATGATCAGCACAATGGACACGATAACCATAAGCGAACCAACAATAAAACCGCCGCCGACTATGAAAGCAAGTAAACCAAGCACAAGCACATAGATGGAGTGAATCGTATCCTTTGGGTTCTCCATTACCTTTCTTGCCTGATTCAAGATCAGAAGCCCAAATATGATACCCAGAGCCAGGAGAAAGACAAGCAGCAGAACAACGACACCTAGTGCACCTGAAACAGATATCCCTATGCCGGAGGGAATCCCCGCGGAAAATGCTATGGATCCAAACAGTGCAACAAGAACCAGCCTGAGAGCAGCATCCACTATTATGAGTATTGCTCCGATCTTAATCAGTGTGAAAAGCACATCTGATGTTCCTTTATCAGCAGACTCCATGTTTCTCCATGCAATAATTGTACTTGAACACTGCTGCTCGGGTTTGTTGTATCCAAAAGGAACCGGAGCTTAGTGCTGATTTGACCTGAAATCACATAATACGTGGCATGCCTAATCAAGACAGTAAGCATGTCGCTTCATATCATATAATAAAGGCAGAAGCGCAGCTGCGAAAATTCATGGCCGGATCGGTGTATATGGCAATCGCTTCCATCATGTGAAGGAATAAGATTTGCCATAACAGCATAATTGCCCGTGAAAACCTTCAATTCTGGATACTATTTTTTGTTCCCTCTATGAGTTCCTTGACCGTCTTTCGGATTTCATCATGCTTGAACCCGAAGCCAGCGTCCTGAAGTCTCTGCGGAAGCACGTACTGGCTTGAAAACAGTGCATTGACAGCCCCCTCTCCACCGATAAGGCGAATAAGCATACGCGGGGCTTTCAGCTTCACTTCCTTCTTGATCTCCTCCGCAATTATGTTCTGCAACTCCTCCTTCCTCACGGGATTCGGGGCAACGAGATTGAAGACACCAAAATGCTCCGTCTTATCCATCAGGAAAAGAATGGCTTCGCAGAGATCATCTATGTGTATCCATGACATCCAGTTGTCTCCGTTGCCGAAGCTGGCACCTCTTCCCTTGACTGCAAGGCCATAAAGCTCCGGAAATGCACCGCCATCTGGGCCAAGGACTACACCGAACCTCGGTGTAATCAACCTTGTTATGAAATTGTTCAGCTTCTTTGCCTCCTCTTCCCAGCCGACGCAGAGCCTGCTCAGGAAATCCGTTCCAGGAGGACTTTCCTCAGTCAGGTTCTCGGAACCGCGATCTCCATAATAACCAATGGCAGAAGCATTTATGACGGAAAGGGGTGGATCCTTGCTCGAATTAACTGCTGATACTATCGTAAAGGTACTGTTAATCCTGCTCTCAAAAAGCACGTTCTTATACGAACTGCTCCATTTCTTGCCAATGCTTGCACCCGCAAGGTTTATAACAGAATATGATCCTGATATCGCAGCCATGATTTCCGGATCCGGGTCTTTTCCAGGTTCGTAATGAACGTAAGTTACTCCAGCATGATCTTCCGGCGAAACCCTTGTTGTAAGTATAATGACTTCATAGTTGTGGGTCTGGAGTAATCGGGTGAGATGCCTTCCTATAAAGCCCGTCCCTCCCGCTATCACAACCTTCTGCGTCATTTAATACGCATGTCAAGGAGGTAATAATTTCTTTCGCAAAATGGAATGAAAATGTACAATAGTCTGTCAGAGCCGCAAATTACTGCATGAAGAAATCCAAGCAGGTGTTATCTGACCACATCCAACCAAATTGTCCCACCCTGCAAAGAAAATAGCAATGGAGGCGGGCATTGTAGGATCGGCAAAAAGTCATATAATCCGGCCAGATAAGTCTCTCATGCAGGATTTTGCCTATCAACCTTCACAGGAAATTATCCAAGCAAGCAACATCTTCAAACTTGCGAAGAAAATTGGATTCAGTACCATGGATCAGCTCTACGACTTTGCCGATTCTGATCCTGAGAAATTCTGGCCCCGCGTGATAGAGGATTGCAATATCCATTTTGAGAAGAGATACAGCAAGGTGCTTGATTCATCGGCGGGAATACCATTTACGAAATGGTTCACTGGCGGCTTGATAAATGCAGAATACAACTGCGTCGGCAGGTGGAAGAACTCAAGCAGCACGGCAATAAAGTGGGAGGATGAATCCGGCAGGACGGGAAAAGTTACATACAGGGAACTTGATACCACAGTGGGAAAGCTTGCCGGGTCACTAGTTTCGCTGGGAATTCGGAAAGGTGACAGGGTAGGCATATTCATGCCCCTATCAAAGGAAGCGGTTGAAGCCATGTACGCCGTCATAAGGATAGGGGCAGTCGCCGTCCCAATCTTCTCGGGATACGCCGAGGAAGCCGTCAGGAAAAGGGTGGATGATGCCGGCATAACTTATCTTTTCGCTTCGTCGCGCTACAGCAGGAAGGGAAAAACTATAGATATGCTGCAGTCAATTTCCGGCCTCAGCGAACTTACGATAATTGCATCCGGTATATCTGCGGAGAAGGAACGCCTGATCTCATTTGAGAGACTGATCAGGGAGGGGGAATATGTTACGTCAATGCAGATGGACTCCGAGGATCCGTTCATAATGCTCTACACCTCAGGAACGACCGGCAAACCGAAGGGAACGGTGCATGTCCATGGTGGCAGTTTTATAAACATAGTCAAGGAGGTCAAATACTATATCGATGTGACGCCACAGGATACGGTCTTCTGGATCACTGACCTCGGGTGGATGATGGGACCATGGTACATCCTTGGATCGAATGCGCTTGGTGCATCCATTTTCGTGTACAGCGGAGCAGTGGACTATCCCAGCAAGGACAGGGTTCCAGACATGATCGCCAGGCACGGCATCTCGATCCTCGGTCTCTCTCCCACATATGTGAGAATGCTGAAACACAGCAACTACACCAGGCCGTTCGATGGTGTCAGGGTCTTTGGATCGACGGGAGAACCATGGGACGAGGAGGGATGGATGTTTCTCTTCAGGGAACTGGGGAGTTCCCAGGTCCCAATCGCAAACATATCAGGCGGCACCGATATAATTGGCTGCTTTCTTGCATCCACCCCAGCTATACCGATGCAACCAAGATGTCTGTACAAGGGGCTTGGAATGAACGTTTCAGTATATGATGATAATGGGAAGGAAGTCTACGATCAGGTAGCTTATCTTGTGGCGAAAAAACCATGCCCCTCATTTACGCGCAGCCTGTGGAAGCAGGATGACAAATATATTGACTCATACTGGTCAAGGTTCAAGGATGTCTGGTTCCACGGAGACTGGGCCACCATGTCACGAGACGGTTATTTCTACATCCTGGGACGCGCGGACGACGTAATAAAGGTGGCAGGAAAGCGGGTCGGCCCTAACGAGGTCGAGGACAGTGTAATGCGCGTCAAGGGCGTCAGGGAATCAGCGTGCATTGGCATACCTGATGAGATAAAGGGCGAAAGCCTTGTTGTTTTCTACATGGGTGAGAAATCCGCAGAAGTCGCCGACGCGGTTAAACATGAAATAGAGAAATCACTTGGCAGGTCATTCAGCCCCAGGAGCGTGGTCTGGGTCAGTGCACTCCCAAGGACGAGGAGCGGGAAGATCATGCGCCGGCTTGTGAGATCAGCTTACCTGCATCTACCTCCGGGTGATACCAACAACCTTGAGAACCCCGAATCGCTCGAAGAAATAGCCGCAATAGCAAAAGGTGACTGAACCTTGGACGAGATCCATATATTCAGCGGCGGATCTTTTTCCCTTGATCCCGGCGCCATCTTCGGCATGGTGCCTGCACCCTCATGGAGCAGGGAATATAAGTTAAACGAAAAAGGAAGGATTGGGCTTGCGGTAAACATTCCCGTCGTTCGGCTGGATCAGAGGTTGATAGCATTCGACTCTGGCTTGAACCCTGGTCTCGTGGAGAGGTCCAGGGCATTCTTTGAGGTCTCAATGAACAATAACCTGGATAGGGAGATCCGGGAAGCCATGGGTCCAGATAAGATATATGCAACCATTTACTCGCACCTGCATTTTGATCATTCAGGCGGCCTGTTTCCTTCGAGGGATAGCGTTTTCCGGTCTTCAATGTCGATCATACAGGAATCTGAGGTCAGGTTCGCGAGGAGACCAAACGAGCTCAGCAAGGGCAGTTATCCTTCCGTTACTGTAGAAAGGAAGAGATCCAGGATCCTCTCGGGAGGAGCCAGGATCACGGGAGGCATATATATAACCAGGACCGGAGGCCATTCCA
>JAKATM010000039.1 GCA_021818765.1 Thermoplasmata archaeon
ATCTGGAATAGTGAACCTTGTTAACCTTCCTCTTATGTTTGCCAGCTACGCCATGTTTGCGCCTGGAATGATGGCAACCTGGCTTTCGAACATTGCGAAGTACAATCCTATTTCTTGGTCTGCAGAGGCGATGAGAACTGTCATAATATACGGAAATACCACAACGCTTTCGCAGTGGACCCAGATAGGATGGTGGCTCGGCGGACTTGCTATCCTTGCAGTGGCACTAATACTCTTCACAGCATATATGGCAGAAAAGGAGATAAGAGACTAATAACAATATATTTAAGAGGCATTCCGGGTACATGCGAGCGCTGATAGTCGGGAGGTTCCAACCCTTCCACAATGGACATTTCGAAATAATTAAAACTGTCTTGGAAAGGAATTCCTCCGTTATTATTGGGATAGGAAGTGCACAGTACTCGCACACGCTCAAGGATCCATTCACGGCAGGGGAAAGACACCTGATGATTTCAGAGACACTGGAAGAGGCAAAGATCAGCAATTTCTATCTTGTTCCTATTGAGGACGTGAATTCCAATCCGCTATGGGTAGCCCATGTGGAGGCTCTAACTCCCAAGTTCGACATAGTTTACACGAACAACTCGCTTGTAAAGAGGCTTTTCAAGGAGAAGAATTACAGAGTTGAATCGCTGAAACTCCTGAATCGTTCTGACTGGTCCGGAACTAGGATAAGAGAGAGGATACTGAAGGGCGATGACTGGGAACAGTTTGTACCCAAGCCGGTCGCCAGGATAATAAAGGAGATAGATGGCCCGCAGAGAATACGCGATCTTTCACAGTCAGACGGGGACTAGGCGTATAGCATTGCTTCTTCCACTTCAGCAGCCTTGACGACATTATCGACAACAACGTACTCATCGGGCTTGTGATATGTGTCATCCACAGAAATGCCCCATACAACAGCGTTTATCCCCTTTCTCCTGAAGAATGCGGCACAGGTCCCCCCACCAATTCCAACAGGCACAGCATCCTTGTTCAATACTGTTTTTACAGCCTTGCTGAGCAGGGTATAGATTTCAGATGAGGTCTTTGTATTCGGTGGGGCCTGTTCCTTTTGATAGGGCGTAACTTCAATCTTCACATTATTTGATTGCGTGAATTTCAATGCCTCTTCTTTGATAAAATCCATCACGGAATCAAGATCGTAAACAGGGAGGATGCGGGAATCCAGGTAAAACGTGTCTTTTCCCGGAATGGTATTGATGTTATCCACATTTTTTTCATGTTTAGTTATGGAAAATGTAGACAATGGATACTCAAATGTCTTGTCCGATGCGTTGAACTTTTCATGCAGGCTCTTTTCAAGGGAGAGCATGAACATCATGCCGAGTTTTGATGCGTTGATTGCGAGATCCGGCCTGCTTGCATGTCCCTGCTTGCCATTGACAACGACCTTTAACCAGAGGATGCTTTTTTCAGCAACTTCTATAACGTTGCCATCCTCGGTCCCGGAGTCCGGCACGACAACAAGATCTTCCTCCTTAAAAATCCCGGCATCAAGAAGCTGGGCAATTCCATATTTGCTGCCCGTCTCCTCGTCTGCTACAAATGCAAGACCGAGATTGTATTTCATCTTATCTCTCTGCAGATTCTTTAAAATCAACAGCGAAGAAACTATGCCTTCGCCATTATCGGCAGAGCCTCTTCCGTATATCTTGCCACCTTCGACACTAGCCGTGAATGGCGGCCTGGTCCATAAATCGAGGGGGCCCTCTGGAACAACATCAATGTGTGAAATTATCCACAAGGTCTTTTGTTTGTCGCCAACCTTAAGCGTTATGTTCGGTCTGGAAAACCCGTTTTCGTCCTTAAAATTATATCTGTCATAATTTGGGAAACCCATTTCTTCGAGTATTTTGCATATTTCGTCTGCTTTCTTTGATTCTCCCTCGCCTCCAGAAGATGGGGAAATTGATTTAAGAGGTATGAGCCTGCGATAAATCCTGACAGCAGTTTCAAAATCTGTCTCAACTTGTGCGTCCATGCCGAGTTATGCAATACAACGTATTTTAATTTTTTACTTACTCTGCAGTTCTTGTGCGATTTATCTCCTTTCGATAATATTTTACTTTAGTTAGGTTTCTTTCTTTTAGAAAATGTTCTCCAATATAACATTAAGGCAGATCCTGCTGGCTTTTCTAATGAATAAGTTTCTGCAAGGTATTTAGGAGTCCTCCTTGAAGTTAAAGTCTTTTGCTTTAAAGTAAAGGCAGATCGTTTCATAATTATATATAGAGAGAAAATACCTAGCCGAAGATGATCAACAAGAAAAACACTGGAGGAGAATGGTACAACGAAATTATAGAAGCCGCATCACTCGTCGACAAGCGATACCCTGTAAAAGGGATGAATGTGCTTCCCCCGTATGGTTTCAAGCTTGTTAGCCTTGTAGATGGTATTATCAGAAGCGAGGTTAACTCATACGGATTCCAGGAATCAATGTTTCCTCTTCTTATCTCCAGAGACCAGCTTTCAGTCGAGTTCGAGCATGTGAAAGGATTTGAAGGGCAGGTTTTCTGGGTCACGAAGGGAGGAGTAGAACCCCTTGAGGTTGATCTCGCATTAAGACCTACAAGCGAAGCAGCGATGTACCCTATGTTTTCCCTCTGGATAAGGGCGCACACCGATCTTCCGCTTAAACTCTATCAGATTGTAACGACATACAGGTACGAAACAAAGCACACGCGGGCATTCATACGCGATCGTGAGATTCACTTTTTTGAAGCTCACACAGCTCATGTGGATCTGGAAGATTCAGAAAAGCAGATGGCAGAATACAGGCAGATAATGAAGAGTATAGCACAGAAACTCTGCCTCCCTTACGTTATAAACAGGAGACCTGAGTGGGATAAGTTCCCCGGTTCGCAGTATTCACTTGCTTTCGATCTCATACTTCCCAGCGGTCGAAGCCTGCAGATAGGAACTATTCACCAATATGGGGAGAATTTCGCGAGAAACTACGAAATACAGTATTCAGATGCAGACGGCGAAAGAAAGTTTGTCAGTCAGACCACTTACGGAATGAGCGGAAGACTGGTAGCTGCCATTGTCTTCATGCATGGCGATGACAAGGGACTGGTCCTGCCGCCCGCTATCGCCCCTATTCAGTTTGTCATAGTACCCATTCCCGGGGAGAACAAGGATCTTGGATCCTTTTCGGCTAAAGTAAAGAACCAGATTGAATCCCTCGGTTATAGGGTTCATCTTGATGACAGGGAAGCATATACGCCAGGGTTCAAGTACAATGACTGGGAAATGAGGGGTGTACCCTTCAGGGTAGAGATAGGGGCGAGGGAAGCTGAAGGTAACTTCGTAACCCTTGTTCCCAGGAATACTGGAAAGAGGAAAAAGATTGAAGTTCGAGATCTCCAGGAAGCATTGGCAAAAGCAATTTCGGTGTTGCAGTCAGACCTGATGAATGCTGCAATGAAAATGATGTCCGATTTAACCATACATGTTAATGATATAAAGAATGCAAAAACTTCTACCGGTATGATAAAACTGATGTGGTGCGGCCGGAAGGAGTGTGCGGACAAGATTGAGGAGGAAACTGAACTCTCCTGCCTCGGATACCCCCAGGATGATCATGGTGAAGGTAAATGCGTGGTTTGCTCTCTTCCGGCTAAGCCTGCTTATTTTTCCAGGACGTATTGATCTGCTTGAACAATAAGCGGTTAATAGCATTCGACATGGACGGAGTTCTGACAAAGCATCCAAGCAGCTGGTCTTTTGTGCACAGGCACTTTGGCGTGAATAATTCCACCAATTATTCATTATACCGGTCAGGAAGAATTTCATATTCGACCTTCATGGAGGAGGATGTCAGGCTGTGGCTTTCAAAACAGAATCCGATAAGCCAGATGGAGATGCTGCTTCTCATGGAAGAGATACCGCTGATGGACAACTTGTATCAGGGTTTGCAGGTGCTTCGTGAAAAGGGATATGTCATATCAATCGTCTCCGGCGGATTATCCTGGCTGTCAGATCGGATTTCAAAACATTTCTCGTTTGACAGGGTATTCAACAATTCAATTTCCGTGGACAGGGATGGAAACATCATGCCAGGTGGAATCATTGGTGTTATACCTGAAAAGAAGAATCTTGCGATAAGGAAAATGCAGGAAGAAATGGGAATAAGGGAGGAGAACACCATTTCAGTCGGTGACTCCGATTTTGACGTTTCAATGTTTGATGCCTCTGGTTTCAGGATAGCGTTTAATCCGAGAAGCCAGGGCCTGGTTTCGGCTGCTGACCTGATCCTGTATTCAGAAGATTTCAATGATCTGGTTCACTGGATTTTAAAATCGCATTGATTAAATAAGTTGTAATTATGTAAAACTGGATGCAGAAGATAGAATTGAATGAGAATCAGGGAAGATCACCTATTGGATTAGGATGCATTGATTCCATTCTCAATGGCGGGCTTGAGCAGGGTGTCATAACGGAACTGTTCGGAGAGGGCGGTTCTGGCAAGACAAACATTTGCATGCAGTTTGCCATCAACACGGCGTCCCAGGGAAAGAAGGTATTCTATCTTGACTCCGAGGGTTTCTCGATAGAACGCTTCAGGCAGATGTCTGTAGCACGCGCGGACATTTACGATAACATTGCACTGTTTCGTCTCAACAGCCTCGAGGACCAGGAACTTTCACTTATCAAGATACAGAGAATGATGGAAAAAGTGAAGACTCCAGGGGCTCTCATACTGGATTCATTCACGGAATACTTCAGGCTTGAAACGTCTGGCGACTATCAGGCGAGGGTCTCTGGATTCCAGAAGCAGCTTTCCCTGATTCTTTCCCTCATTACGGAGTACCGCATTCCGGCACTTGTTACAAACCAGATATATCAGGATATTGATAAGGGGCAGCTACAGCCGTTTGGCGGGTATGTCATAGATCATTCGGTCAAGGCAATAATCAGGCTTGAGAAGCAGCAAGGAGGGCTCAGGAAGGCCACTGTTGAAAAACACCGGTCGATAGAGGAAGGGAGATCTGTGGTTTTTGCCATAACCGCTGAAGGCCTTGAATGCAGGTGATTCTTCATGGGAGTTGATATTTCAGATATTGTTGCAAGGCACCAGACTTCGCTTAAAGATCACAAAGGCAGTATCGTCGCCATAGACTCATATAACATCATTTATCAATTCCTGAGCAACATAAGGCAACCTGACGGAACACCACTGATGGACTCGCAGGGAAGGATAACGTCTCACATTTCAGGTCTTTTCTTCAGGTCTGCCACGTTTATAGAAAATGGCATAAAGCCAGTCTATGTGTTCGATGGAAAGCCAAGCAACCTGAAGGATCGTACCATCGCCGAAAGGAAGCTCCTGAAGGAGAAGAACATAGCGGAGCTGGAAGAGGCAAAAAAGATGGGCGAGGAGGAGCGTGTCCGATCGCTGTCGTCAAGGATAAATTACATCACAAGGGAGATCATTGATGATTCTGTCCATCTCCTGAAACTCATGGGAATACCTGTCATTATGGCACCGTCGGAAGGTGAAGCTCAGGCTTCTGTTCTCAACAGGCTCGGGCTTGTCCACGGCGTTGTTTCACAGGACTATGACTGCCTGCTCTTTGGCGCAAAGATCGTGTTCAGGAATTTCGTTTCGAATGGCCGGCGAAAGATACCTGGAAAGAATTTTTACGTCAACATAATGCCGGAGTATCTCGATCTTGATGAAACGCTCCGCATGAACAATATAACACAGGAGCAGCTCATATCGATAGGCATAATGGTAGGCACAGACTTCAACCGCGGGCTTGACAGGGTTGGGGCAAAGACCGCACTGAACCTGATAAGGAAATACGGAACCATAAAGGAAGCACTCAAGTTTAAGGGAGCTGAGATAGAGAGACTGGATGAAATCATGGACTTATTCCTACATCCTCCTTCCGTGGATAGACCAGAGATACACTTTGAAAAGCCGGATCAGTCTTCTCTTATAAAGTACCTATGCGAGGAGCATTCCTTCTCGAGGGAAAGGGTTATGCCGTATATAGAAAAGATAAGGGATTTTGCTGGATCGACTTCGCAGTCCAGACTGGAAAGCTTCTTCTGACGCGTTCCTGCTATGGAGAGCTGTAACCAAGATCCTTCATTGTTTCCTCGAACTTGCTGTAGATTGCCCTTGCCGGTTTCAGCATTTCCAGGAGCACGCTGCCCACTGCCGCCTTCAGATCGATTGGGTGTATCCTCTTTGCAACATATTCGGCCTCCAGCTCGTCGTAGTCCGGGTATACTATGTCGCCGCCTTTGCTCACCGGCCTGCTTATCATGAACTCCTTTCCAAAGTATGGATAGATGATGTGTCTCGCAATATCCATGATCGGGTTGCCTTTGACCTCGCCCATCGGGCAGAATGCACTGGATATTTTTCTTTTAATGGCTGTTTCGGAGTCAAAAAGAAAGATCGCCGAGTCCGGATCGCTCTTGGACATCTTCACAACTTCCCCCTCTGGAACGGAATCCATCCTGCCTGGACCTTTCAGGCTCCCAAGGAGTGGACCATGAATAGCAGAGACCTTCTTTATGCCTGATTTATCAGCTATGTCACGCTGCAGCATGTGTGCGTGCCTCTGATCCATGCCGCCTAGAGCAATGTCAACGTTCATGACCGATATATCCGTGACCTGCATTATGGGATAAATGAACATGCTGAAATCTTTTTCCGCATCGCCTTCAACCCTTCCCATTATGGGGAGAGCCCTCTTCAGCCTCGGCAGAGAAGTATGCTTTGCCAGCTTGATGAGGGTCGTGAAATACTCGCCTGAATCTATGAGGTCAGATGCCCAGGTAAATTTCACTTTGTCGCTGAGACCCATTGCACGCATTCCTTCCTTGAATATCTTGCCACTCTCCCTTATGGAATCAATGTTTCCGGATAGCTTGTTGTTCACAAAAGCATGCCAGTCGGCGAGCAAGACCTGAAACTCAACGCCCAGTGATACGAGCTCGTTGATCTTCTTAGGCCATAAGACGCCAGTTCCAAGATGAGGTATTCCAGATGGTTCAAAGCCTATGTAGCCGCGTGACGATGACAATTTCATTGAAGATAATTCTTGTTCGGTAACGACTTCGACCATGTTCCGCTTTAGAAGGTCAATCTGCTGCATATCTGCCGGAATTAAGGATTCACCTAATTAAGCTTTGCACACAGCCATCCTTGAAGGAACACTTGAAGCATTTGCCTGAACTGGTGTGGTTTCTCACCGGAACTCCATAATTACCCCTTATCTGGTTGGCAATTTCCAGGACGGCGCTTTTTATTCTTGGAGTATTGTCTATTCTGAATGCCTGCTCCCTGTACCTCAATACGCCATATGGAATGATCTTGTCCGGATACATCTCCTCGAGTATGATGAAGTATACCCCCATCTGCAGCATGTGCCCTTCCCTTGGCCGATCTGCATCGGTTGTCTTGTATTCATATGGAATAACCTGCCTCCCGGACATCACGACCTTGTCCGGTTTACCGGTGAGGGCATATCTGTTTGACCGCAAAATCTTGCCCTCCGATATAAGATCACCATAGATCTGTGTTCCCTTGGGAATTGAATACCTTACCGACGTTTTGAAAGATCGATATATCATCCATACGGCAAGGGCAAAGATAAGGACAAGCAGGAGAAGAATCAGTATGGACATCAGAAAGCACCCATTATGTATGCCATAATCACTATGCCTATGACCGCAGCAATGATAACATAGGCACGGGTGGTCATTCGTGATCTTCTGACCTTTGTCTCAAGGCGCCTGTGCATAACCTTTCCCGTCGTCATGCGGGAGTTTGCGTATCCGGATCTTCGATATCCTTCCTTGTCCATGTACCAGGACACGCTGCAGTATGAATATTCAGCAACTTCAGATGCGCTAACGTCTCGTTCCGGCATTATCCATCAAGTATATCTATCCGGATCTGCCCATATGGCTCATTCTGGTGCAGGGCAATCCTCTTTTCTTTTGCAAGGAAGAGCGAATACTGGAAGAAAGAACTCTGTTCACCCTTTGAAAAGCCCCAGACTTCATCCATAAGCATCGAGGAACCGAAGTCAGCCATGATCTGGAGGATCTTCATCTTCTCAACCTCTGGCTCCTCTGCGTTAAGTTCGACAATAATCTCCTCTATCGAGCTTTCAGGTATTTCATCCTTTATGTTTTGAACCTGTTTCGTGTAAGACGGCCGCTGGTAGAGCGAACGCATGCTTTCCAAAACCTCGAGAAGCAGTATCTTCCTCTTTTCCTGGTGATATATCCTTGGTTTTACCTGCACAAGTGCTTCCATGCCTGCAATAACATCCTCTGCAGTCTCAATTTCAGTCTCCTCTTGTATGTCATCCTGCCTTGTGAGGAGGTCCCTTGATTTCTCGAACAGGAACTTCCAGGATTCTGCAATGAATCTGCCTGCAAGGGAGAAGTTTGGACTGGCTTCATTCATGGAATTTGCGAAGAGTTTTGTGAGCGCGATAAGGTCAATGTCCCAAGGGTCCATCTGCCCGGATTCACACTTGTTAACCACCTCGGTGACTACCCATACAAACTCATTTGGTGCCCTGTGTTTCTCCTCCTTTGCGAGAATCCTTCTATAAAGACCGGTATCAAGGTCAAGAAGAGTACCCTGTACCGTAATGCTCTGCAGTATCTCATCAATCCTCATGGCTGGACACCTCCTCCAGTTTCAAAGTCTTTAGAATATACCTCACTGTTCTCCTCGTCCAGCGTTGTAACGCCGATCAAGTTGTCGGCATATTTCAGCATTGCTTTCTTAAGAGATACCATCAACACCTGCGAATATTTTGCATTCTCACTAAACATTTTTCCAATCCTCTCTGCATTTGCTCCGTCAAGAAACATATCAATCTCGTCGAGATAATATACCGGCGAGGGCTTTATCCTCTGCACGGCCAGGATGAATGAAATGGCGGTCAGGCTTTTTTCGCCGCCGCTGAGTGCTTCGATCTTGCTGAATGTACTTCCCTTAGGTCTTGCTCGTATGTACAGGTCTGAATTCAGCGGGTCGTTCATGTCAGAGAGATCAAGCCTTGCTTCTCCACCCTCCGATAGTACAGAATATATGCCTTGCATGGATTCATTTATCTTGTAATAAAGATCCAGGAAGACTGTTCTCTTCTTGCTGTTAAGTTCCTCCATCATGCTTTCAAGGGTTGCCTTCTCTTCCTTCAGCCTGGCAGTCTTTTCCCTCAGGTCCCGGAGCCTTGCATCCTCCTCCTCAAATTCCTTAATCGCTAGCTGGTTAACGGCACCCAGCGACTCTATCTCCTTCCTGAGAGATGAAATAGTCCTCTTAATCTCCACAACCGATAATCCAGTGTCCACAGGGGAAAACTTGCATTCCGCGATAAGCGAATCAATCTGCTGTATCTTTTCATTTATTGCCTGAATCCGGAGTGATGTGTTCAGGCGGTTGTCCTCGTAACTGCGAATCATCGCGTTTGCCGTCTCAACGTTGCCGCGAAGCGTCTGAACCTCTATATTAAGGGAATTTATCCTGTCGTTGTATTCCTTCGCCTTCACATTTAACTGTTCCTCGACAAGCTTGTTCTTCTCCAGGTTAGATGCGATGCTGCTCAGTTTATCCGCTATCTCAAGAGATGCAGCCTTCTTTTTCTTTACCTGGTCGTCATATTCCTTGATTGAGCCTTTCTGGTCCGTGAATATTTTTTCCTGTATCCTTAGATCGGATGATATTGTAGATAGCGATGATGCAAGTGCTTCCTTTTCTCTCCTGAGTTCCTTCAGTGCCGATTCAAGCTCTGTTTCCCTTTCCATGGATTCTGGTGATATTTCTGATAGTTTTGCCGCTATTTTTTCCTTTTCAATGTTAAGGTCCTCTATCTCGGCATCAAACTGTGATCGCTCTTTCTGTATCCCGGCTATCGTAACTTCTACCTTCTGCAGATCCGTCTTCGCTGCAGAGATGTCCTGCCTTATCCTGGCAAGATCTGCAGATGATCTATCTCGGATCTCCACGTACATGTCGACCTGGGACGATCCTGATCCAATCTGCTTTGAACTAGAAGACAGTTGGGTGGTGACAAGGTCCAGTTCTGTTCTATCCACCTCAAGCCTAGCCTTTAACTTTTCAAGCTCTTCAGATATCTGTGCCATTTGCTCAGACACTTCAATTGTACGCTTCTCAGAGGATTCCTCCTTCTTTTCCGAAAAACCGCCAGTAATTGCTCCGCTTGCCTCAAAAATGTCCCCTTCAAGTGTCACAAGGCGAACACCGCTCATGTGCTTTCTCGCGGTCGCAACATCTGGCAGGATCAGGCAATCCTGGAAGGCATACCAGATAATATTCTCATATTTTTTATCATAATTCACGTTTTCAAAAACGTATCCAAGACTTTCGCCTGAATTTCTCACCATTATTGCTTTTGCACGTGGTCGTCCGTTCAGTATCTTGTTCATTGGAAGGAATGTGAGTTTTCCTGCCTTCTTTCGTTTGAGTATATTCAGGCACTGTTCCGCTACCGAGTCATCTTCTACAACGACAGAATTCAACCTGGATCCACCTGCCGATCCCACGGCCATCTGGAACTTTGATTCATAGCTCAGCAGGTCCTTGACTAGTCCATGTACTCCTGTAAGTTCTCCAGATGCCCTGGCCTCCAGAATGGCGGAGTATGTTCTTGATGTCTGTGAGGATCTCGAAAGAGATGCTGAAAGTTTCTCGTATTCCTTCGTAAGCTCCACAATCTTGCGGTTAAGATCGTCCTTCTTCCGGTCCCCTTCTGTAACTGCTTTTCTGAGTTCAAGATATTTTTTGTTTAGTTCGTCATAAGCTTTCTTGCTTCCGGAAGCGTCTTTCTCAACGCTGTCAATCTTGTATTTTGCATCATTGTATTCAAGCAGGATATCTGATTCCCTGCTTTCCAGGTGTCTGATATCCGACAGGATTTTCTCCTTCTGTGCCCTGTGGCTCGACTCCTTGTCAGAAACTTCGATTATGCGGGTGTTTGCTTCGAGGATCCTTCTGTCAACGCCCTCCATTTCCTCCCTGTACTTTGTAAATGTCTTTGAGTTGACCTTAACGTCATTCCTTAACTGGTCTAGCTGCTTGCTGCTTTCCTCAATCTGTTTCTCGTTTTCGCTGATGGAATTCCGCAGCTTATCCGCTTCTTTCTTGAGCTTATCTATATCCTTAACAAGGTATTCATTGTTAGCGGCAAGATCTTTTGCTTTGGCCTCGTAATTTGAAATATCGTCCTTGAGGTTGTCGAGGTTAATCTCTTCCCTTGCCTTCTCCAATGTTAGATCCCGAATTGCCTCTACAACCTTCTTGAGTTCATCACCGCCGAACCTGTTCTTCTCTTCCTCGACGCTTATGATTGTGCTTTCTGTTTCAGCAATTCTGGATTGAAGATCAGTTATCTTGTTCCTGGAAGCCGAGATCTGCTGGTCTATCTCCTCGAGACTCTTCATATAGGCTGCATGTTCCCTCTCAGCAGATATGTGATCAATTCTCAGCAAAGTTGCTTCATGGGAACCTATCTTGGCAGTGATCTCATTGTAACGTTCTGCGTTTTTCTTCTCCTCCGCAAGCTGATCCGCCCTTCTCTGTGTTTCGTCGATAAGAATCTGTAATTTTGAAAGATTGTCTTCTATTCCATCAATATCTGTTTGTGCTTTGTCGATC
>JAKATM010000040.1 GCA_021818765.1 Thermoplasmata archaeon
GATCTAAATGGAAAACCGTTGAAAGAGAAACCAGGGAATCCCGAGCCCCCACCACCGCCAGAACCTCCCGGACCTGAACCTGGTCCGTTTCCTCCTGTACCTGGGGAAGTACCTGATCCTCCGGGGCTCGTGCTCTGTGTCTTTCCAACAGCCAATTCCTGGAAGGTTGTAACAGAAGAAGCGACAAGCCAGCCCAGAAGAAGTATTATGATGACCAGCAGGACGAGGCTCTTCTTGTTCATCAAATATTGATGAAATACTTGTTATTATCTTTATCCATTAATTTTGATCATGAGAAGTGCCATGACATATCTATATAATTCTCCAGGGTGCCGATAAAATTATTGTAAACTTCTAGGAAACGAAAAAAACAGTCACTCCTGAAAAATAAAGTTGATTGCACTAGATACCGCACCGCTCAGGTACCTGGAAATAAAAGGAGCCCTTGGAGATAGATTTCTGACCTTGCCTCCTATCTGGAACTTTTCCTTCAGGTATGAAAGCGCAGTATCTGTATCACCAATTGCATCTATAAGGCCCAGTTCTAGACCCTTCTTTGAAGAGAAAACGTCTCCGTTTATGACTGAGGCGACTTTGTCGTCTGATATGTGCCTCAAGCGTATGATGTCGTTCCTAAAGCCCTCGAAAAGGTCAACTAGGGTGCTATTCATGTGGTCAATTGCTTGCTGGTCACGTTCTTCAAACGGTGACAAAAGACTCTTGAATTCACCAACCTTGGCAATATCAACCTTCACGCCGAGCTTGTCCATAAGACCCTTGAATGATGGCAGTACGCTTATAATACCAACTGAGCCAACTATTGATGTTCCAGAAGCGTATATCCTGTCACAAGAAGCGGCTATCCAGTAGCTGCCTGATGCTCCCGTTCCTGATATAACAGCATATACTGGTTTTCTCTTTGAAAGCTCCTGTACCTTCCTGGCTATGGTTTCAGAGCTTGAGGCACTCCCTCCTGGGGAATTTATGTATATAATGATTGCCCGGTATTTTTTCTTGACTTGAACATAATTTAAAATCGGAACGATGCGATTTTCCATGCGATCGTTAATGTTTCCGATTATGTCGATCCTCGCAATTGCCATACTATCCGATCAGTACATTATTATTTAAATACAATCTCATGTGTTCATGAATTTCCAAGGGAGCAGGATTTCTGCGAAGACTCTAGGCGAACTTACTTTGCCCAATTTCTGCCAACGCTGCTTCTGGATAAGAATGAAGCTTGGAAACAAAGTTCCGTTCAGAACCCCGCCCCCTGGGATATTCTCTAGCATAGACGCATTCACAAAGAGATATATTGAGAAACTTATTTCTTCAGGAAAAATAGCAAAAGTCATACCAGATCTGGCAAATGCCTCCGGGATTTTTAAGGAGAGAATTCCAGATCTAAGGCATGATTATTCAAATGGAACTGTTTTTTTGACGGGATTTCCTGATGCCATATTCCTGAACAATGATGCCAGTTATTCTATAGTGGATTATAAAACTGCAAGATTCACTGAGGCACAAAGATCAATGCTTCCCCTTTACGAGGTTCAGGTAAGAGCGTATTCTGCGATGGCAAAAGCAGCTGGTTTGAAACCTTTGAATTCATTGATGCTGATCTATCTAGAACCACTAACCGGAAATGAAAGCATTGATGAAGAGGTCAGCAATCTAGTTTTGGAGCCAGTTTATCTTAAGCTTAAACTTCAACCTTTTGTGCATAAAATAAAGCAGAACGAATTTCAAGTCTTCCGATTGCTGGAATCAGCAGATAGGATCATTCAACTTTCGGAACCACCTGAGCCTTTGGAAGGATGCGAAAGCTGCAAAGCAATCCAGAGCCTCTATGATCTGTTTCCTCGATAAGAGTCGACGATTGCCGAACCGAAAGTATTAATCAGGTTTAGTAAATATGCCTCTGGAATGTTAGGAATATATGATATTTCCGAAGCGGAGAAGGAGTTCGTCATTTCACGAAAGTTCGGCGAAGAACTGACGGAAAATGTATTTTATCAGAAACTCGAAGAGACGAACAGAGAAGTAGCAGAGCGTTTCAAAGAGTCAGTGGCAGAGGCTGCAAGATTGCTTGAGCCCTCAGAAATCTTTGTAGTATCCGATATCGAGGCGACTAGGAAGAAGCTTGTATCTGAGCTCGTCAGGGATGGGATACTGATCCCAATAAACCCGGATTATCCAAATTCATACCTGTACAGAAGCGATCCAAACGATGTTGCCAGATCCGAGAAAGACACCTATATCTGCACATCCGGGAGCAAAAACGACGTTGGACCGACAAATAACTGGATTCACACTGATGAAGCAATGAGCAAGCTGTTTCAGCTGCTGCATTCCTCGCTAAAGGGGAAAACCATGTATATTATTCCATACTGGCTCGGTCCAAAGGGATCTAAATATGGTCAGGCGGGAATCCAGGTAACTGACAGCAGGTACGTTGTAGTAAGCCTGCTACTGATGGTCAGGTGTGGAGAAGGTGCTGCTGAAGACATTGCAAAATCTGGAGGGTTTGTATTCGGAATACACTCAACCAAGAATTTGGATCCAAAGAACAAATATGTCTGTCATTTCCCGGATGAGAATGAAGGAAATGGACTGATCATAAGTGTTAATTCAAACTATGGAGGAAATGCCCTTTTAAGCAAGAAATGCCATGCACTCAGGATTGCCTCCAACAGGGCAAGGAAGGAGGGCTGGCTTGCAGAACACATGATGATGATTGGCGTCGGATCGCCAGATGGAAAGGAGGTTTTCATATCTGCCGCATTCCCTTCTGCAAGTGGCAAGACAAACCTGTCAATGCTCGATCCTCCTGAGAAGCTCAAGCAGCAGGGATGGAAGACCTCCCTGATAAGTGATGACATAATCTGGTTGTTCAATCGCGAAGGCATGTTCAATGCAATCAACCCTGAAGCTGGAATGTTCGGTGTTGCTCCCCATACAAACTATGAAACTAACCCAAACGCAATGAAGACAATTTCACATGACACAATTTTCACTAATGTTGCCGTCGACTCTGAGATGCGGCCATACTGGGACGGGCTTCCAAAGCCAAAAGGGGAGCTAATAGACTGGACTGGAAAGAAGTACAATGGAACTGGGTACGCTGCGCATCCAAACTCTCGCTTCACCTCCTCAATCAGGCAGTACCCATATCTCTCTGAACGATACGACGACCCGGCTGGTGCCCCGGTCAGTGCATTCCTGTATGGCGGAAGAAGGGCCAAGTTGGTTCCTCTTGTTTACGAGACTTTCAACTGGGAGCATGGAGTTCTCCTGGGTGCAATGCAGAGAGTTGAAACGACTTCGGCTGCTGAATTCAAGGCAGGTATACTTCGTAATGATCCAATGGCTAACAGGCCTTTCCTCTCTTATAATATGGGGGACTATTTCCAGCATCACATTGACATGGGTTCCAAGCTCTCAAAGCCTCCAAAGGTCTTCAGCGTAAACTGGTTCCGCAAGGATGAAAAAGGAAATTTCATCTGGCCCGGCTATTCCAACAACATGTATGTAGTGCGCTGGATCCTCGACGAGGTAGCCGGGAAGAATTCACAGAGGGTTAAGACCCCGATTGGATACGTTCCGAAACCAGAGTATTTCGAGCAGTTTGGTTTTGACAATGAAACAATGAAAAGCATCCTTGACGTTGACTCAAAAGGGTATATCGAAGAACTAGATGCATTGAAGCCATTCTTCGAAATGTTTGGAGAGAGATTCCCCGAGAAGCTGTGGAAGGAATACTACGATCTAAAGGCCAGGTTGGAAGAAGATTTGAAATAGTTAATTATTTTATTTCTTTGCGAACCCAAGAACTCCAGCTATCAAACCTATTATGAAAGCAATCAGGGTTCCTGTCAGGGTCAGGACACCATACTTTGCCGTCGTAACATAAGCGTAGATGTTGTTGTATATACTTGTTAGGGAAATTGACGGGATAAAGCTTATCCCAAGAAAACCAGCCAAGGCAACGGCAATAATTACAAGTATGAGCGCCTTTGCCCCAAAACGAATTGCTATCCCGAGGAGTAGTCCATCAAAGAAAATGGCCACCAGAAGGATCTCAGTCTTAAACGGGTCCAGGAATGATGGGTATGTTAGTGTCATGCTAAGGTGGTGACCTGAATCATGCATATAGGTTTTTGCTCTTTTGACGTTTTTTACCTGGGCAATCTTATAAAGAGCTATAATACATTGAATTAAGATAGTACTTTTTGCGACGTTTCAACAAGACCTGACATCCTCTCCTCTAGGTTGGAGCTTTTTTGCTTAAAATTTTGTAAGTATTTTTTTAGTTATCAGCCGTTTGATCGATAAACGCTTTCCCAAGTCACCATAATTATTTATAAAAAATAGCCTTATGAACGCATGGATCCTGAGAGAAAAGAAGGACATTTTAGCGGATATGACGGAAAGGAAATTGAGATGTACCAGGTCAGGCACAATGATGGAAATCGCCATCCATCGGTTATAGTGGTGCATGAAATATGGGGTCTCGAAAAAAATATCAGGAGCGTTGCTGACAGGTTTGCTGCAGAAGGCTATAATGCATATGCCCCACATCTTTTTTCCAGATTTGGCAAACACTTTTCTTCAAAGAACATTGAAAGCGCGATGAGGATTTTTTTCTCTATACCGGAGGAAAAGCGATGGAGTCCGGAAGGGATGAATAGTGCTCTTTCTTCGGCGTCTGAAGACGAAAGATCCATTATCAAGCAGATATTTGAATCTAGATCTGAAACAACAAAGGTCATGACAAAGGACCTCGTTGCCCTGCGCGAACATGTAGCTAAGCAGGCATCATCCGATGGGAATAAGATAGGTTCAATTGGTTTCTGCCTCGGCGGAGGACTTGTTTTTCAACTTGCAACCGAATCGCCAATCATGGCTACATCGGTATTCTATGGCGCAAATCCAGATCCAGTTTCATCTATTTCAAAGATAGGGGGAAAGATCATAGCAAGTTATGCAGGCGAGGACCCTCGTGTAAATGAGGGTATCCCATCTATGGTGAAGGCATTCACAGACTCCAGGAAAGAGATAGAGCTTAAGATCTATGAGAAGGCTCAGCATGCTTTCTTCAATGACCTCAGGCCCACCTATAAACAGGATGCTGCTCTCGATGCGTGGAACAGGACAATAAGCTTCTTTGACAGGGTGCTGAAGCGGTGATATCATGACTGAGGAAGAGGTGAAAAAGACAAGCATACTTTTCGACTGCTTCGTTAACTGGGCCGAGACAATGTTTACATTTGACGAATTTAAGCGGAAAAGTGATCCGGAAAAACCAGAAAGCAATAAGAAATAGACACTGAAGATTCATTCGGCCATGGAATGCAGAAATCTTTCACATTCATATTTTCCCTTCATTCAAGTCTCCAAATACCATGTCAAAAGCTTGTTCGACAAGTTCCTTGGCATGATCCACTTTATCTGACCTTGCAAGTATTTCAAGTTCAACGGCCGGGCTCCCTGTTTCACTATGCCTTGGATGGCTCTTAATATAGACTTTAGAATTCATCTTCTTCATAACCTTGTTTACAATCGGAACGAGTGAGCTTTCCATCACCCCCTTCAAATACCTGCTTTCTGAGTAATATTCCACTCCATTGATGCGTATAATATCCATAATTGAGTCAAGTATTGCGTTTGCTTCTTCAGGTACTCCTGGTAGAATTATAATTGTCTTATCGTGATCGCTCAGCATGACGCCGGGAGCGGCTCCAACTGGGTTGTAAAGCGCTTTGCTTCCACGGGGTATCATTGCCATCTTCAATCTTTCGGGTGTTGGCTGAAGTCCCAGCTTCTTATAGCGTTTTTGCAATCTATCTGACGTTTCGGAATCCATAATTAGCGGCAGATCAAGAGCCTTGCTAATTGATTCTACAGTCAAGTCATCAAAGGTCGGTCCAAGGCCTCCTGTTGTCAATATCAGGTCAGCTGACTGCATGCCCGCTTTGAGAGCCCATGCAATTTCTCCAGGATCATCCATAACAGTTATTCCCCTGAAAACTTCGTAACCACAAAGTGTGAGCTTCATTCCAAAATCCGACGCGTTGGTATTTACTGTTTTTCCTCGAAGCAGTTCATTGCCAATGCTGATGATACAAGCCCTCATAAAAACGTATTTCTGGAGATGAAATAATCATTTCCCATGAATCAAGTATAATCTTTGAAGTATGTCGATTAAGAATACACCTTATCGAATCGATAATCCTTCAAATTTTCACAAATATTTAAGTAGGATTCGACAAATAAGGTTATCATGCAGAATGCTGCGAGTAGCAGTTTAATTTTATCCGGCGGGAAGGGAAACGCGTTCAAAAGAAATCTCGTGTACTTTTTGTTTGCACTACCAGCCATAGTTTATGTCATAAGTCTATCGTTTTATCCAGCAGTGAACGTAGTTTACGACAGTTTTATTTCGAGAGGAAAATTTTCGTTAGCAAATTATACAGGTTTGCCGGGAGAGAACCTTTACCCCGCCCTGATAGATACATTGATCGTGAGCGTGGGTGCCCTGCTGATCCAACTTATGTTTGCACTAGCTGTGGCAATGATAATGATAAAGCCATTTAAGGGAAACAAGATATTTTCGACCATAGTTATAATACCGTTTGGGATTTCAACTGTTGTCAGCGCATGGGTTTTCAGTGAAATTTTCAGTGCTTTGGGTGGTTATGCCAATTCCTTCCTTGTTATATTTGGAATTACTGTAAATTGGCATTCAACGACCACCTCTGAGCTAGGTATCGTTATGTTTTCAGACTTCTGGAAGAATACGCCTTTGATTGCGCTTATCCTCTTTGGAGGACTTTCATCCATTTCACCTACAATGTACGAGGCTGCTTCGGTAGATGGCGCCGGTCCTTTCAGAAGGTTTCTCCATATTACATTACCTGCAATAGCTCCCCTTATGGGCATTGCTCTCCTGATCAGGGGAGTTTCAGAATTTAATATATTTGCCCTACCTCTTGTCTTGGTGGGGTATACCCCATCGTTCATGAATACGCTAATATATTCTAACTATGAAAGCGTCCTTAACGTTGGTTTTGCTTATTCTGCGTCGGTCATACTTCTTGTGATAATCATGATTTATGCAGCCGTTGTGCTTGCACTTGGAGGAGGGCCTAAATATGCAAAGTAAAAACAAAGTTGGTATGGTTCTTATTTACATAGCGGCCATTATACTCGCAATAGTCTTCTTCTTCCCCATATGGATACTGATCCTGACAGCTTTCCAGCCTTCAAATTTAACTGTTTATTCAAAGTACCCAACGCTGATCCTGCAAACATTTACCCTCTCTAACGTTATCTCATCTTTCAATACGCCAAGCAACGGGCTTGTTGGATCCCTGCTTAGAAGCCTTGAAGTAGCATTCATTGTTGGCTTTCTTGGACTAGGACTTGGAATTCCGGCTGCTTACGGCTTGTCTAGAATAACTGCAAGGGTTTCGAATAAGATCATTGTTCTTCTCTTTCTGGTTAACATGATGCCCGGCCTGGTCATCGCCATACCTATTGCAAGCGATTTTATTCGGCTTGGAATACAGAATACATCTCCATATGTAGTATTTTCCGTCGCGTTCGCGCAGGAGCTCGTAGTGCTTCCGCTAACTGTCTTCGTTATACTTGGTGGTTTCAGGTCTTTACCTAAAGATCTTGAGAATCAGGCAAGAGTGGACGGGGCAAACTTCCGAACTGCTTTTGCAGAACTCTTAATTCCACTGAACAAGATAGCAATTCTTGTTGCTTTTCTTCTTGCTTGGATGACCTCGTGGGATGAATTCACGTATGCCGTGATTGTTGCACCAATCGCACCTTCAAACACCACGTTTCCAGTTACGCTCCAGAATTACGTGAGTTATGGTTATCCATTAATTTCGGCTACATTCGCACTCGTCGCCTCTGTTCCTGTGATAATCCTCGCTGTTTTTCTCATGAAGTACCTAAAAGGGGGATACCTTTCTGGAGGTTTAGTAGGATGACAACAAAACTGAAACTACAAAAAATATACAAAAGATACGGAAGCAAGCTGGTTCTGAATGGCCTTGATCTTGATGTGGAGGACGGAGAATTCATGGTCGTTCTTGGCCCTTCTGGAATGGGTAAAAGCACTCTTTTGAGAGTCATCGTTGGAATAGAAGACCTTACCGCAGGAAGAGTTATAGTTGATGGCAAGGATGTGAGCAAGCTCCCTCCAAACAAGAGGGATATTGCCATGGTATTTCAGAACTACGCCCTCTATCCTAATATGACGGCTTACAAGAATATTGCTTTCCCGCTCAAGATGAGTAAAATGGCTCCATCTAATATAGATAAGAAGGTATATGAGATAGCGGAGACTCTGAAAATCACTGATATTCTTGACAGAAACATCAATCTTTTAAGTGGCGGCCAAAAGCAGCGAGTTGCTCTTGCAAGAAGTCTTGTACGCAATCCAAAGATGTTTTTGCTTGACGAACCTCTCAGCAATCTAGACGCAAGAGTTAGATTTAGTGCCAGAACAGAGCTGAAAAAGCTTCAGAAAGAGCTGGGTTATACTTTCATGTATGTTACTCATGATCAACAGGAAGCTTCAACCCTGGCAGATCGAGTTGCTGTGCTAAGGAATGGACAGATAGAGCAGCTGGATGACTATGAACATCTAATCAATGCCCCAAGGTCTAGATGGCTTGGTGACTTTGTCGGGGATTTTCCGATGAACTTCATCGATGGAAAAATAGTTGGTAAGGAAGATAGGGAAATTGGATTTCGTGATTCATGGATTTCTGAAAAAGGAAATGATCTTTCGGCAACTGTTGATTATTGTCAGGTCAATGAAGATATTTACCGTGCTTACTGTAAGCTAGATGACGAAGATGAAGAAGCCGATAAAACAATTAAAAAGAAATCAGTTGTTTCAGACGACAAGAAGACGAGTGTAATATTAAGAGTGTCCAAGCGATATAATCCCGGGGATAAAATTCATTTTTCTCTGATTAGATATAATATCTATTCTAACGGTGTCCTGGAGGAATCGTTGACTAAATAAAAATAAAAGGTACAAAGTGACTCCGTTAACTGCAAGGGCATTTAAGTAAAACGGGGTAAATCTATTCCATCATTCACTAGTTACTTTTTCTTAAATTGTAGTAAAAAATAGAAAATACAACTCGCAAGATAAGGACAAAAATGTTTCTTTATTGATAAAGAAAAAAAATTAAAAAAAAAAGGTAAAGGGCTTAAGCCACAATAGGCTGATATACCCCGTCCTCGTACTGCATACCATAGGCTGCATTGTATGTTGTATTCAAATAGTTCCACATAGCAGCGTTCTGCGCTCCGAGAATTGATGGAACGCTAGAAAGAGATGCATGTTCCTCGATTATTGAGATCCAAGCATTATCCATGTAGAACTGCCACTGAGATAGCCATGCGACTGGATCCCTGATGAACACACCTGACTGTATTGCATTGAATGATGCATTTATTACAGTATCAGAGCTATTGTATGGTTTCATACCAAGTTGTGTGATGTTCACGGAGCCTGGCCACTGATAATCCATCATGGTGTAGGTATTCGATGGCAGTCCGCTTATGGTTGCCCAGTATGAGCTAGTATAGTCAGGACTGAAGTATTGGCTGAGATTCAGCAGGTAATCCATTGCAGCAATATCGCCGGTATCATTGAAGACCATCGGGTTGCCTCCAAATTGTACCATCCACTGATAAACTTCAGTCGGTGTACTTGCTCCTCCATGTCCCTGGAAGTTGACCATTCCAACACCATAGTAGTTGTATAGGGTCTTTGCGTCGGTGAGTAGCTGCGCATCAGTCGTCGGTGCAGTTGTTATTCCTGCCTTCTGCATTGCTGAATAGTTAATCCATACAAGCGGAATGTTGACCAGCTGCGTCATGAAGTATATTCCTCCAAATACATGAGTCTCATAGTTGTTCAGGTTAGTAACAGACTGTATTTCTCCAGCTCCGGCTGTTATCGCTGAAGCCGCACTTGTTAGGTTGTAAAGGTAGCCTTCGTAGAAGAGTGTTCCAATATCAATGTTATCGATTGTCATGACAACGTTCTCAGTGCTGTGGGAGGCCTCAAGGGTCTTCACTTCGTTAATAATGTCCGTTGCGCGAATGAAGGAAAGATGTACATCAATGTTCGGATAACTAGACTCAAAGTGTGAAATAACGCTGCTGACATAAGGTTCGTCAGAGGTGGTCAGACTGTTGTAATAGTATACATTAACGGTCGCATTGTTCGGTGAGTATAGTGTTGGCACCGTATGTGATGGTGAACTAGTGAACGCACCACTGTCTACCGGGATGAATCCTGTAGCAGCTTCGCATCCCTGTTGGACATACGGGTTAAGGAGGTAAGCCATCAACTGCTCTGATGCAACCGGTGTTGCCCCATTGCTCATGATCCCAACAACACATCCACCTAGAAGGTGGTTAGCGTTAGAAGGACCACTCGGCCCCGAATATACAAATATCGTTGAGTTAGTTGCCGGTGGTGCAGTCGTTGTAACCTTAGTTGGAAATAGGTTATGATAGTCGAGCCCGATAAACGAGCCAACAATTACAACAACTACTACAACAGCAATCACTCCCATTAACAATCCATTCTTCTTTCCTGGGTTTGATGGTACTGGTGATTCCATGATTGATAAAAAGAAATCATCATTATTAAACATTATCTTCTACTTTTTGATTCGCATTTAATTATAGGACAATAAGAGCGAAGTCAATGGTATCTGGTACCATAATTTAACGTACCTGAACTCTTTGGCAGTAATGTTTAAATAGTCTTCTTCTCTGCAGACAATTTATTATATGCTTGCAAATCCCTGTGAGGATTAAAATACAATATAGAGCTATTAGGTTAACTGATTGAAATGATTGGATACGTCTTCTGGCACCAGAAGGTTGATTCTGTAACTTCGAGCATCTACGAAAATGGATTGAAAAACTTTCATTCAAATTTGGCTAATGCCGGAATCAGGGGCTACCTTGGAAGTATATCCTTTAGAGTCGAAGGGGCATACTGGTTTGGAGCAAAAAAAACCGGTTACGAGGACTGGTACTATTTGACAGACTCAGGCGTTATAGACATTTTGAACCATGGAGATTCGTTTGGCAAGATGATGGCTTCACACAATAATGGGGCAAGCCTTGCCACAGGAATGCACGCTGGCCTATACCAGCTTAAAAGCTCGTCTGCCAAGCATAGAGAATCAACAAGGGTTGTCTGGTTATCCAAGCCAGGCGGGATGTCTGATGAAGATTTTAATAGCTTGGTATCTTCAACAGTGAATCCAAACAACATAGATTTCTGGAAAAGGCAGATGGTCTTGGGACCAACCCCGGAATTCTGCATCATGTGTGATAAGAGAATCGACCTCGATCCACAGACAAAACCAATATTTGTCAAAAGAACTGAAGTACTAAAATTTTCCCCAGATACCAAGTTCGAAATTGTTTAGCTGACCTCATGCATCATATCGTTTTGAGAATTCACGAATAAATTTTTTGCATTTTTTTGAAAATAAATATGATTTGCGACAACTAAGAGTGACCTTTGAATTATAAATCGGATCTGGACCAAACCTCCATTGTCTCTTGATTTGAGTTTTTTCTGATACAGGTTTTTATCCTAAATAGGCAGTA
>JAKATM010000041.1 GCA_021818765.1 Thermoplasmata archaeon
GATCTGATCTGATATTTTTCAAGGGTCACGTTGGGTTGCATTTGGGCAATATGATTATGATACATGCCAATGGAAGGCACGCCTCTGTTACTATTACGGATTTGTCTGATCAGAGCGAATATTCCAATCGCCTTCTCGAAATATTTGAACAGATTGGCAGGGTAAATAGAGATTCGATAAAACTGGGTGAACCCATCAAAAAGAGGTATACTTAACTCACATCAGAAATTGAAACAAATCCCTAAAATTGTCACCTGGTGTTATCTTACCCAGAACCGGACCGGACATTGTAGTCACATCGGTTATTCTTCCAGCTGCATGATGTACAGTCTGATTTGCAAGAATGGCAAAAGCCAGGGACTCTCTCAATTCATCGTCAATTCCTTTACTCCCAAAAGTAGAAACAATGTTTCCAAAAAGCTCCTTCATATCAGACATAACGACTCTATTTCTTGAACCTCCTCCACCAACAACAACTTCCGTCGGAAATCCGGGCAAAAATCGCCTTGCCTGATCATAAATGCTTTCTGCAGTGAATCTTGTTAGTGTTCTGATAAAATCCTCTTTTGCGAGAGAGGAAAATTGCTTCAACAGCTTATCCAGGAATTGAGTGCCATAATATTCTCTGCCGCTGTTCTTTGGAGGTGAAATTTTAAGATACTTATCTTTCATCAAAAATGTCAGCATTTCCTCATTTACCCTGCCAGTTGAAGCAACTATGCCATCATTATCAAATTTAGAACCGAATAGACGGGACATCGCCTGGTCAATCAACATATTGCCAGGCCCTGTATCGAACGCAAGAGGGCCCTCTTCTCCCAAGTAGGTTATGTTAGCAATTCCACCTATATTTACAGTTAGTATTCCTGATCTTCTGAACAGGATATAGTCGCTTGTTGCAACAAGAGGTGCGCCCAATCCACCTTGAGCCATATCCGTAATCCTGTAATCAGATATGGCAGTCTTTCCTGATCGCGAAACGAGAATTGATATCTCACCAATCTGAAGAGTTGCATGACCAGGTTTCAACACAGAAGGACCATGATACACGGTGTGCCCAGAATACGATATTAAATCAAAGTCGTCTTCAAAGGAGGATCCTGCATCTGATATCTGCAGTCCGAGGTCCCAGTTAAGTTTAGATACTTCTTCTGAAGTCGTATAGAAGTTACCTGCCAGCCTTAATAGGCGGCACCTAAGCTCTTCTGGATATGGTATGGTGATACCCTTTAGTATTTTGAAGGATGTATTAAGATCAAAACCCGTTAATTCGACATGGCCTATTGTCAAGCCATCTGTAGAAGTTCCTGAAACTATCGATAGAATCTTCATTTGTATGGGATAACCATTCGGCTTTAAAAAAATGTTTATTCCGGCGATGCGAGACAGTTATAGTATTTTAATATATCTATCAAAACCTCATATTTGGGTTTTTTTCTTTATTAAAATGATGCATCATGTCATATGATCTATAAAAAGCCACAAAGAATGCAATATTTCTGGCAAAGTTTTAATATGTTTATTCAGTTGCAGTTAACAATGTTAAACGTAAAAAAAGCTTTCATGCTTTTCTTGACAGTAGGAGTGATGCTGACTGCCGGATTTGTTTTCATGGTGTCTTCTAATTCCGCGACCGGCATTTATGGCAGTGGCGCAAACAGCTCCAGCAGTACGAACAACTCAAGTGGGACTTTTATTTTTGGTACTCCAGTAGATACTTCTGTGGCAGACCTGAACCCATTGACGGCTACGAACTCTCTCGCTACTATATTGGTAGGCGAGATGTATGCTACGACTCTTGGTTTCCAGTGGATAAGTGGTAACTTTTCATCCTGGCTTGCACAGTCTTGGACAGTAACCAATAATGCGAACGGCACCGAAACAATAGTCTTCCATCTGAATCCTAATGCGGATTGGGTTAATGGATCAAGAGTAGTAAGCGAAATAACATCTGCTGACGTTCTTTTTACCTTCAATGTCATGAAGGCTAACTCATCTCTAGATACTTATGATATATCTCCCCATATACTCACAATGTACGCTAATAACCTAACAACCGTTACGTTTATGATGAAGACTCAGAACGTTCTGTGGTTCCAGTTCCTGGCTCTTCAGACGATTATTCCTGCTGCTTGGGCCCAGTACGATTCTGGAAACCTGAGCAAAATAGGCGGGTATACTAACATGGGTCCGTTCGGTCAGGAGATTGAGGCTGGTCCATTCCTTCTATCCACAATTACATCCGCAGGCGCAACAATGGTGCCTAACACTCACTTCTGGATGGGCACAGCAAAAGTCAAGCAATTTGATGTCGAGGCATTCACTGATACAGCTACGGCCGACCTTGCTCTGGAAAAGGGAACAATTAACGCAGTTAACCCAGCTCTGAGTGATTATAATGCAATGAAGAACATATCTTCTGTTATTGCGATAAAACAGCCGGAGAACTACGTCTTTTACCTCTGGTTTAACTTCCATGTTGCACCTTTCAACAACCTTCACTTCAGACTTGGGCTTGCCTATGCCCTAAATAAGACTAGGATAATGGCAAAGGACGAGGATGGAGTAGGCGCGGCGGGTTCTGCTAACATGTCATTTGGAGGTTTACCAGGTGTAATGAAGAGTGCTTGGGCTCCAAATCTTACATACTACGGCTATAATGTTGCAGCAGCTGAGTCTGAATTTGAGCAGGCTGGCTATCACATTGGATCTAACGGGTTCTTTGTCAACAACACAACGGGCAAAGAGGTATCTTTTGAGATACAGGAACCATCGGCGGTTGCAGACTGGGTTGCATCTGGTACAAGCATAGCGAGTGAATTGCAAGCTGCCCACATTGATGCGACTGTTGCCGTGATACCCATTGGTACTTGGGTTACAGATGATCTGAACACGACAAACTTCAACCAGGCAACATACTTTGGATATGTGCCGTCGTTCGTGAATCCATACGTGCAGCTACAGGAAATATATGACTACAACGGCGTCTGGAACTATGAGAACTTCTCGAACCCGCAACTTAATGCATTGTTTAACTCAACTGCAAATGCAAGCAGTTCCACGTTAAGTTCTGCCCTTGATCCTTTGCAGCAGATCATTGATAAGGTTGTACCAATTATACCAATGTCCAACGCCTACAGCCTGATAGCTTACAGCTCCAATGTTAAAGGCTTCTATACCAATCTCTCTGCCGACAATCCACTGAATGATATGTCGATCTACTTCCCATCATCCGTTACGCCTCCACCTTCAAAGCCAACCACTAACAATGATATCTACTACATCATAGGTGGTATAGTAGCGGCTGTCGTAGTCATTGGAGGAGTCGCCGGATACATGGTAAGCTCTAAGAAAAAGAATAAGGGTCCAGGCGCCCAGTAATTTTTAGGGTAAATTTTTTACCCAATTTTATCTAATTTTTATTGAGGTTACTTTCATGATTACGCGTAGGTACTTGGTAGTCCGCTCATCATATGCTATTGTTACTGCACTAGTTGCAATCACGTTGAATTTCCTTTTACCCAGAATTATACCGGGCAACCCCGCAGCAGTAATCCTATTTGCAAACTATCATTACCTCCCTCCTGGAAAGGTTAAGCTTCTGGATGCAGAATTTGGTTTAACTTCGCACAATCTTGGAATTGAATACATTGACTACCTTAAGCAATTGTTCCTTCATTTTAATCTTGGGATCTCATTTTCTCAATACCCAAATACGGTTGCACATCTAATTGAGACACATCTTCCTTGGACACTCTACCTCCTTGGGGTTTCAACATTGCTCTCGTCTGTCCTTGGTGTGATTTTTGGTAGATGGATTGGATGGAGGGCAGGTTCCAGGGGCGAATCAGTGACGTCTTCAGTATTTATAGGTCTTACTTCCCTACCTTACTTCTGGCTGGCTATAATCTTCATTCTTGTCTTTGCATTTATGATACCTATCTTCCCCCTAGGTGGGTCTTTTTCTATAACAATTTCTTCGAGTGATACGCTTGCTTTCCTAGGGTCGATAATAACTCATAGTCTGCTTCCCATAATTACAATTGTCATAACTACATTTCCTGCCTTCGCCTTGACCATGCGTAATACCATGGTGAACCAGAACAAGGAGGATTATCTTTTGATGGCAAGGGCGAAAGGATTACCGATGCACGTAATAGAGAAGAGATATGCCGGTAGAAATGCCATACTTCCTGTAACTACGCACATTGTTCTTGCCTTCGGCTATATTGTTTCAGGCGCGTTCTTCGTAGAGGTAGTATTCTCGTACCAGGGTATAGGTTATCTTCTATACCAAGCAGTAACATCATATGATTACCCATTGGTTGATGGAATCTTCCTGATGATCACAATAACTGTTATTATTGCAAACTTTTTGGCAGACCTTCTATACGCATTGCTAGATCCAAGGGTGGAATTACGGTGATTAAATGATAGGAAATTACAGTCCTGAGACAACTAAAGTTGATACAACTGAACTTGCACCAGTCAAGGAGAGCCTTCTTAAGCAGATTTGGCACAACAGAAAGGCTCGTCTAGGCATATTGTTGATTGGCTTCTTTGCTATATTCGGCATAATCGGACAAATACATACACCATATCCTCCTGCCTATGATAATTTTCGTGAATGGCTCCCGCCCAGCTTTAAACACTGGTTCGGAACGGACTACGATGGTCATGACGTGTTTAGCCAGTTCATGTATGGTACTGGAGTCTCATTATATGTAGGCGCAGCAGTAGCTCTTATAGCAGTATCCCTGGGTACGGTAGTTGGCCTGGTTTCAGGTTATTATGGAGGGATACTTGACAATGCACTGATGAGGTTTGTCGATATCCTTCTTATATTGCCAACTTTTCCTCTTCTTGTCATACTCTCAACATACTTTAAGCCAACCGTAACTTCAACAATTATCGTAATTGGAATACTCAGCTGGCCATTCATGGCTAGGGTGATAAGATCCCAGATTCTTACTGTAAAGCAGAGGCCTTTCGTGCAGGCATCAATACTCGCCGGATTGCCAGGTTATAAGATCATGTTCAAAGAGATATTCAAATTCGCATTGCCACTAATAATTATCAATGCCGTCTACATATTTGTTGGTGCAATAGTTGCCCAGGCTGGCCTCGCCTTTTTTGGTCTGGGCGATCTCGCTTCAATAAATTGGGGAACAATGCTTTACTATGCTCAGAGCGAGGATGCAGTTATCTACTACGCCTGGTGGTGGATAGTGCCCCCTGGTGTTTCAATTGCTATTCTTGGAATCGCGGCAAATTTCTTCGGAAACGGTATTACTGAGGTATTTGGAGAACGGGCAGGTGAAGTGTGAGCGACGACATTCTTACAATTCGAAATCTTGAAACAGATTATAAGTTAGATAATGGCGGATATGTAAAGGCTATAAGATCGCTGGATCTTGACGTGAGGAAGGGCGAAAGTCTAGCGCTGGTAGGAGAGTCAGGATCAGGCAAGTCGACCCTTGCTCTTTCCATAATGAGGCTTATAGACAGACCAAATAAAATAGCACATGGGGAGATAATCTTCCATGACAAGGACAGAGATATATCAGTGCTTAAACTGGGCGATCTGGATCTAAGGGTATTCAGGTGGAAAAAGATTGCAATGATATTTCAATCTGCTATGAATATTCTCAATCCCGTCATGAGAGTAGAGAATCAGTTTTTTGATACTTTTGTAGCTCACAACATTGAAGATGATTATAATCAGCGTATAGATAAATACCTTACGATTGCGGGTCTTGGCCCAAAGGTTAGAAGGTTATATCCGCATGAGCTGAGCGGGGGAATGAAGCAGAGAGTAAGTATAGCACTAGCTCTCTCCTGTGAGCCCGAGCTTCTTATTGCTGATGAGCCGACAACTGCCCTGGATGTTGTTGTGCAGAGGGAAATACTATTTGAACTCAAGCAATTGAAGCGTAATCTTAATCTATCTATTATCTTTATAACCCACGACCTAAGTGTTGCATCAGCCGTCTCGGACAGGATAGGAATCTTCTATGCTGGAAGAATAGTTGAAATAGGTAAAAAAGGAGATGTCATCAGTAGGCCCGCACACCCTTACGCCAAGCTTCTACTGGGATCAATAATAACACTAAACACACCGAGAGGGACTGATCTTGTCTCACTGGAAGGATCACCACCAGACCTGAGCAAGGAGATAACAGGGTGCAGCTTTTATGATAGATGTCCAAGTCGGGTAAAACAGTGTCTATCGTACAATCTTGAACCTGTGAAAGTGGGTGAGGATCATTACGTTGAATGCTTGCGGGCACAGGAACTGCTGGACTCTGAAGAATGAGAAGTGAAAAAATGGAATCAGAGATAAACTCAAATCAAAACGAATCAACGGAGTGGTCACAAGGCGACCTAATGCAGTTTGAAGATGTAACGAAGATTTTTAAATCCGGACATGTGAGGAACTATGCATTGGATAAAATAAATCTTAAAATCAAGGTGGGGGAATCCCTTGCTATAGTGGGGGAAAGCGGAAGCGGAAAGTCTACACTTGGTCTGGTTGCAGTAAATCTCCTTAGAATTAACAGTGGCAGGATTCTCTTTCAGGGAAAAGATATAAGCAAACTTCGGGGCGCAGCTCTAAGAGCATTCAGGAGAAACACTCAAATGGTGTTCCAGGATCCATACTCTTCGCTGAATCCTTATAATACGATATACCAATCTGTTATTTCTCCAGTGAATGCTAACAAACTTTACTATGAAAATCTCACTGGAGAAAAGGTAGACTCTCGATCACAGCTAAGAGATCGTGTCGCCGAAATGTTAGACCTTGTAGGACTTACACCAGGACAGAATTTTTTGGACCTGTTCCCTAAGAAACTTTCAGGAGGACAGAGGCAGAGGGTTGCCCTGGCCAGGTCCTTGATACTTAGACCAAAATTGATTGTCGCCGACGAACCTACTTCGATGTTGGACGTCTCGATTAGTGCGCAGGTATTGAACTTACTTACAAAGCTGAAAAAGGACTTGAAATTTTCAATAATGTACATATCACATGAACTTGGCACATCTAAATACATCTCAGAGAAGATGGCTGTAATGAATCTGGGCAGGATCGTAGAATACGGCTCATCAGACGAAATAACACAGCATCCAATGCATCCTTATACAGACATACTGATAAAATCCATGCTAGAAGTAGGGGGGTTCCGAACCGAGGAACCGCTCGCAAAGATAGATTTCGGGCAGTATAACGGCGGTGTAAAAGCCTGTACATTCGCTCATTCGTGCCCTTTCGTCACGGATCAGTGTCTCAATCAGAGGCCGGAGCTTGAGCAGATCGACAATGATCACTGGGTCGCATGCTTTCACCCTATTAGTCGGTAGATTCTGATGAAAGCGATTGTAGTACTTGGTTGTATGCTTAAGGAATGCAAACCAACTGATGAGATGAAGGGCAGGGTTGAGCGAGCCGTACAGTTCGCCCATCTTATAATTCCAGATATAATGATATTTTCAGGTGGGCGAACTTCTGCAGAGTGCTCGAATTCTGAAGCAGGAATGATGCAAAAGCTTGCTCTATCTCTTGGTGCAGATGAAAAATTGCTAAAGGTAGAAGAAAAGTCAACAACAACAGTGGAAAATGCAGTTTACGTCCGAGAAATTCTTGAAATAGAAGGATTTACAGGCAATCTTTACATTGTGACTTCTTGTTATCATATGATCCGGTCTATTTCAATTTTCAGGACAGTCATTCCTTCATTGACAGCCCTTTCTGGGCTCTGCTTCGAATGCAAACCTGAAAGGTTGCAGTCTGAGGCAGACAGGCTCATTATTGACCAGAACTTAATGTCCAAAGTTCCTTGGGACAGTCAGGATTGGTTGAAGGACTTTGAAGATATCAAAAACAACTCGTCATTAGTTTAATTTATATTAATTATTCAAAGTCCTGCAGCTTTTTGCTCAAAGAAATGTTAAATATTCGGGTTTGATAATGCTGGTAATGAAAATAAAAGCTGTTAGTAAGATAATGATAATGGTTATCCCGCTTATACTTATGGCATTCCTTGGAGGCGGTTTTGTCTCCGGAGCACATGTTGCTGTCCATTCAAAGACACAGGTTGCCGACAAAAATGTAACAAAAGAATTACCTGGAATTCCAGCGGGTTACTGTCTTTATGATTACAACGCATCAGCGGGAATGTCTTATGCCATGCTTGTTCATACGCAATATTTTGGCAAAACAGAGTATCCAGCAGCCATAAATCTCTCTATAATGCAAAGGAACCTCGACTATTATAACAGCGAGGACTGTTCCCACTTTGTCTCAGAAGCTCTGATAGCGGGCGGTCTTAAGGAGCTCGCGATCGACGCACCCTATGGTCCGGCTGACAATCTTACTGGATATGATGGTGGAAAATTTGTCGGCAGCTATGGAATAGTCGGTGTATACAGGCTTGTAAGTTATCTGGCAGGATATGTACTTCCAATATTCTCGACCAATGCTACTGCCGAAAGCACACTGGGGTACCAGCCAATCCCAGCATCCTTCCAGGGGTCACCACTTGCCTCAGTCTATTACGTGTTGAACGAAAGCATGTACCCTGCCTATTATCTTTCACCGGGTGATGTTATTGCAGACGGTGGTGTCGGTGCAGGACACATAATGTACTATATTGGAAATGGAACAGTTGTGCAGACAGATCCGGCAGAGGAATGGCAATATCAGCCCGGTGCGGACTGTAACATCAGCTTCTACGGGCTTGATACCCTTCATGGTAAAAATGTTACAGCGTTATACATCCATATACCAACCTTCCATGGTCCAAAGACTGTAAGAATAACGGCGCTTTACAATGGATCTGTTCTTAATAACTCGTCTACTGTGAAGACAGGCTCCAGCGTTTACCTGATTGGATCTTTCCCCGACGGAGTTGGCCTCGGTAATTACACGTATACGTGGACGGATAACGGCAAGACAATATCCAACCAGCAGAATTTCACATACAGTCTCCAGAGCGGTACCAACAATATCGAGCTCCAGTCAAGTGGATCAAATGGAACTGCATATCAGAACTTTACGATCTACAATGGACAGAAACCTTCGACCTCATCTATAAGCGAGCTTGAAATTGTCGGTATTGTCGTTGTTGTGGTCGCAGTAGCAGCGATTGGAACCGCCCTGGTAATAAGGCGCAAGCACTGAATGATAGTGAATGGAAAATAAATACCAAAACCTTCCCTTCATTTTATCCTACAGTTTCAGGAACGCTTCTGGTAAAGAAATAGAAGCAAGCAGGTCAAACCTTCCTGTACTCCCCGCTTCAAACATGAAAATACTTACCGGGTTTGTAGCGTTTCGTTTACTAAGACCAGAATATCAATTTATTACCAAGGTAAAATCCGATGGCCAGCATTTGATATTTTCAGGTGGACCATCTCCTCTCCTAGATTTCAATGGTCTCAGAGAAATTACAAAATCACTTGGCCTTAATGCTGGTGACCTCAAAGACAACGATTTTTCCGTTAAAACACAAAACTCAAGGATTGATCGTGAAAGCATTAACCCAGCCTGGAATTATGCCGATTCAGCTTATTCATACCAGCCCAAAATTACAAATTTTTCACTTAATGAAAATTGCATGCCAAGGGGCAATTCAAGTCATGAATTTGATCTCCAGGATATCCATGATAGCGAAGACAGCTTTGTTCCTGTCAGGAATCCACTTAGTAATATTAAAGCTGAATTGAAAAATGTAATTGCCGAATCTGATACAAATGGAAGTAAGGGAAGAAGTGCAGTTGCATTTCATGTCGAAAGACTAGATAATGTTCTAGAGCACATGGAGACCGTAAGCTGCAACTACTCCGCAGAAATTCTTTTCAAATATCTGAGCTATGCGAAGACAAACAAGCCAGGTTCCTGGGCTAACTCTTCGAACATCCTTGTCGATGAGCTTTCAAACTTCCTTGGTTACAATCCAGGTATCTATGTTTCCGACGGGTCCGGCTTATCCAGATCCAATTTTCTCAATACATCATTTCTTTCTGACCTCATCATGAAGATTCATCTCAACGACGGCGATGCTTTTATCAAGCATTTCCCAAAACCTGGTGTCGGAACACTGAAGAACAGGTTGAAGTTCTATCAGAAAGCACTGATTTTTGCTAAGACTGGCTCGCTCACCGGTGTAGCAGCTCTTTCCGGCTACATTTATTCAATTGATACTTCATTTAGCATAGTTGTCAACAATTATCTCGGAAACGATAAACCGTCGGCTTTAATAGACGAAATACTAGAATCATTTTTATCTAACAACGAAACCCCTGGACCGGGGATTAGTAAAAAGTAGTATATTGCCAAATTAATTATCCTACCGTGAAACAGAAGTTAATTAATGGATTCGCAGACGATAAGGGACATTTGGCAATCGACGGAATGGATGTGATTCCATTAGCAGAAAAATATGGGACACCTTTGATTGTAATATCAGAAAACAGGATAAGAAACAACATTAAGATGTTAGTAAATGCAGTTTCCTCTAACTTTGAAGACTATGAGATAAAATACGCAGTCAAGGCAAATCCGAATCCAAGTATACTGTCAATCGTCAAGGAAGAAGGCCTAGGAATAGATGCATCTTCCCTGAACGAAGCTACACTGGCAATTAAGATGGGGTTCAAGCCAGAGAATATTCTGTTCACTCCCAACTTTGCAAGCAAGGAAGAGCTTTTGTGGGCTTCTAATTCAGGAATGCCAATAAACTTTGATAGCGTCAGCCAACTTGCACAGGTCTCAGGAAAAGTTCCTGAAACGGTCAGCTTCAGAATTAAAATAGATTATGGCAAGGGGGAGTTCAAAGGAACAACCACCTCAGGACATGATGCAAAGTTTGGTATTTTAGAAAGCGAGTCAATCGAGGCTTACAAAACTGCAAAAAAGATGGGTGCTAGGAAGTTTGGAATTCATGTTATGGCTGGTTCGAACGTGATGGATCCAAATCATTTTCGAAAGGTCGCTGAATCTGTTTTGACCGTTATGAAAAACATATCAGAACATACGGGAATCGCATTCGACTTTGTAGATCTGGGAGGAGGATTGGGCGTCCCTTACAGACCTGAGGAGCAGCCTCTTGATTTAAAAAAGGTATTCGAGGTCATTCACACATCCTTCAAAAAAATATTAGGAAAAGGTCATTTTCCAAGATTATGCATCGAGCCAGGCAGGTATATAGTCGCCGATTCTTCCATTTTACTTGGCACAGTGACAGACGTAAAGATTCAGGAGAAGAAATTTTTAGGGTCTGACATCAGCATGAACACTCTCATCAGACCTGCTCTTTATGGTGCGAAGCATCATATGGTACTTGC
>JAKATM010000042.1 GCA_021818765.1 Thermoplasmata archaeon
GATGGCAAAGGGCTTTTCAGAATTCCACCGGCAGTATATTTTTGAATGGGACAAACCATCCATAATAGTCGATGTCAGGTTCAACGGCGGCGGTCATGTATCACATCTTTTGCTTGAAAAGCTTTCGAGAAGGCTCATTGGATTTGATCTACCCAGAAGGGGTCCAGCCTCGCATTACCCATTATACGCTGTAAGAGGTGGAATAGTTGCTGTTACGAATGAATTTGCAGGATCCGATGGTGACATCTTTTCACATTCATTCAAACTGATGGGGCTGGGAGAGCTGATTGGAGAAAGGACATGGGGAGGAGTGATCGGAATAAACCCGAGGAGGCAGCTTGTGGACAGGACAATGATAACCCAGCCTCAATATGCTTTCTGGTTCAAGGATGTCGGTTTTGGTGTTGAGAACTACGGTACCGATCCGACCATCAGGCTGGACAACGCACCCGGAGATTATCTCAGGAACAGGGATCCACAGCTTGAAAAAGCTGGTCAGATTGCACTGAAACTAGCTGAGAAGGCAATGAAGGTGCCAACTAAAGACTAGTCTTTAAAGGCATTTTATATATTTCTTTTGAAGCAGCCGGTAGCGCAATTAAAACTATTCCATCAATATTTCCAATTTATGCATAAGACATCAGGAAATTAATCAGGAAACCTGACCCGATGTAAAGGGATCCAATTGCTATATAAATGAGATTCATAAATAGCTGCTCCTTATTAATACCGACAACGTCCTTTTCTTTTAAGCTTGCCTTGGCGATCATTACATTTTCTATGTATTTCTTCGCTCCGAAGTCTGAAAAAGATCCAAAGAAAATAACCACTATCCCCGCGATTACCATGATAAGCGGCACGTCAAAGGCAATTGATGTGTACCCGAAGATGAACAATAATGTGTCAATGACAAGCAGAAATAGCAGCGGGATCAAAAGTGGATAAGACAGCAGAAATCTTGTGTGGCTTATCTCCTTTCTCCGGATCTCTTCGTCCAGTTCCTCGTCGTTCATCTATCTAACTTAACTAAACCGCCATTTATATATTTTCCATTTCCTCTATCTTGCCATTGGAAATCAACTGGTCCTGAGTGAAGTGGCATAGATATTCCTGCTCTCCATTGGTTATAATGGGTGGATCTGTATCCTTGCATATGCTCTGCCGGTAAACACACCTGCCATAAAATCTGCAACCTTTCTTTGGATTTATCGCATTGCCGATTTCTCCTACAATTCCAAGGTTTCTGTTAGACCAGCTTGGATCTATGGTCGGTACCGCCGAAATTAGCGATTTGGTATATGGATGTGATGGATTCTTGATTACAATATCAGTTGGGCCGCTTTCGACCACCTGGCCAAGGTACATTATAATCAGGAAATCTGATATATAGCGGGCAGAGGCAATGTCATGAGATATATATAAAACAGTTGTATTGTACCTTTCCCGCAGATTCAGGATTATATTCATTATGTTTGCCCTTATAGATACATCAAGCATCGATATTGGTTCATCTGCAACTATGAACATAGGGTTGAGTGTAATTACCCTTGCAATTGACACCCTCTGCCTTTCTCCACCTGAAAGCTCATGTGGGTATCTCTGCAGGTAGTTTTCTGCAGGCCTTAAATTCGAAATGTCTAATGCCCTGATTACCTCTTCCTGCATACTTGCGTCTTCAATCTGATTCCCGTTTTCCGATACGGTTTCACCTTGGGCATATCTTGATCTACGTTCCTTTATGAGTTTCCTCTGGATAATGAGGGGCTCAGAGACTATGTCTATGACGGACATTTTTGGGTTGATTGAATCATAAGGATCCTGGAAAATAAGCTGCGCTTCCTTTCTATAATAATTGTAGTCCCTGCTTGATTTCATAAGTTTTGTTATGTCTGTTTTTTCATCAACTGCTTCTCCTTCACCGGGCTTTGTATCCGAGCTTTTGCTCATGTTAAAAAGTATGGATCCAGAGGTTGGATCAATTGCATTGACCAGCAGTTTTCCAAGAGTAGTCTTCCCTGACCCGCTCTCACCAACTACACCCACTATGCTGCCCTTGGGTATCTTTATGTCAACCTTATCTACAGCATGAACTACAGGCTTATTCGCACCCCCAAACAGATTTGTTGCAAGTGAGGAATGCACTGTGAAGAATTTGCTAAGTTCATTTGTTTCTATAAAGACATCATTCTTGTTTGAAACGACCACATTAAATGAAGACTCCCGTATCTGCTTGCTGTTGAACTCCTCATATTTTTCTTTCGAGACCGAATCAAAATGACAAAGCGAGAAATGTCCGGGTTCTATTTCCTTGGGCTCAGGTTTTTTGGTAAAGCATACCTGCTCTGCCATAAAGCAACGGGAGGCAAAATAACAGCCAGTCGGCGGATCGATAAGGTTTGGAACCGCTCCAGGGATACCATAAATTCTCTCCTTCGTAGTTTCCATTGATGGGTAACTTTTTAGAAGGGCGTACGTGTATGGATTCCTCTGCTTCAGGAAGATCTCAGACGGCGTTCCGTATTCCATCATCCTGCCGGCGTACATGACGGCGACATAATTTGCAAGCTGGGAGACGACGCCAACGTCATGGGAGATGACTATCATGGATTTTACTTCCTTGGTGTTTTTAAGATTCTTCAGTTCTTTTATAATCTTGGCCTGTGTGATGACATCCAGGCCAGTAGTGGGCTCATCTGCAATTATGATTTTCGGGTTAAGGGCTAGGGCCATTGCAATTATTCCTCTCTGTTTCATTCCGCCGCTCAATTCATGCGGATATGAATCAAGGAATTTCAGGTTAAAGCCAGCGGTAATGCAGCATGACTCCATTCTGTTTGTTTCCAGCAGGCGCCTTTTCTTCTGAACCGACATGGTTCGGAGTTCATCCCTCAATTTTTTTAGGAGATCCTGGTAAGTCTGCTCTTCAAGCGTTGAAAGATCGCGTTCATCGCCTTCCCTTGAATTCTGAACGGCAAATTCATGCGCTCTTGCCCTCAAAACCCTCTCGTTGATGAAATCACTTTCACCGTACTGAGATATCTGATCGAATGTATTGTGAACCTGGAATACCTCGTGTATCTGATTCCTTATAGTATGCACCGGGTTGAAAGCATTCATTGCACCCTGGAAGATCATTGAAATCTCCTTCCACCTGATGGCCGCTAGACGGGATTGGATCATCTTCATTGATTTCTTATATGCCTTCCTGTTCATTGCCTGCTCGTAGATACTTGTAACTTCCTGGCCCATATACTGGATGCTGCCTGACATCACTGAGTTATTTGCAAGAAGGCCGAGGATAGAACTTGCTATTGTTGACTTTCCAGATCCGCTTTCACCAATCAGTCCAAGAATCTCTCCTTCGCTAAGCGTGAAACTCACATTATCTATTGCAGTAAGTGTGCCCTCATTCGTTTTAAATTTCACAGTGAGATTATTAACTTCAAGTAATTTATTTCCAGAAAAATTTTCCACCATTAGATCATCTTCTCCTCAATCTCGGGTTCACAACCTCATCCATGCCCCTTGATATGAATATAATAGCAACGACGAAAAGGGTAAGCGCTATTGCGGGCGGGAATATCCACTGTGGAGATGCTGCAACTGCAAAATAGTCGTTGTAAACCTCATTTAGCATTCCGCCCCAAGTTGCCACAGAAAGCGGGGCCAACCCTAGGAATTCCAATCCTGAAACCGCGCCAATACCGCCTGCAATTGAAAGAGCCAGAAGATATAGTAATAGAGGTCCTATATTAGGTAAAATGTGCCCCCTCATTATATGGAAAGTCTTTGAGCCAAATAGCTTTGAAGCCTCTACAAAAGACCTGGCAGATATACTCCTGACAATACCTATAAGGCTGAAAGCGGCAAATGGCCATCCTGTCAGGCTTACTATTAATATCAGATCCTCGAAATCTGCGTTCTTCGGAAACAAGGATGCCAGCGCTATCAATAAAGCCAGTCCAGGGATAAGGAAAAGGGCAAGCGAAGCTGTTTCAAGGGCGCTACCAAGTGCCCCTCCCCTGTAACCAACATATAGCGCAACCGCAACTGATACCAAAATAGTTACAAGGCCAATGCTGAGACCGAAAACCCAGTCTGTCCAGAAACTTTCAATGAACTCTGCCCACACATCCTGCCCCGATGTCGTTGTACCCAAAAGAAAACGAGCTCCAGAAGGAGTTTTAGCCATGGATGGAATTGGTGTCATCGACTTGGCTGTAGAATTGAAAATATAGAGGTAATTAAGATTTGAAATCATGGAAATCTCACCAAACCCGGTGTTCGCATCGGAGAAATAGAGAACCTGGCTGGTGTTTGAGGGCGTAGGAGACACGTGGTAACTCCATGAAAATGGTTCGCCGCTGGGCGAATTAAGGCTAAATGACAATATTTCTCCTTCTTGTGAGACAAGAATTAAAGCATCAGATACAGGATCATAGGTCGCGGCGGTAGTAAAATTACCGGACCCGGCCGGAAGTGGAACACTGCTTACCTTGACAGCGTTTGAGGAGTTAAGGGAGATCACAAATGCCTGTGTGGATGCAGCAGCCAATATATGAGTTGGAAAGCCTGCCGCTCCAGGCGTGGTGGAAAGACTGTATAGTTTCTGGCTCAAATCCACCACTGTCCGGACCAACCCAGAAGACAATGAAACATTACTGACTGTATCGCCATTTGAAATGAAAAATGCAGAATTTATTTTCGAGTAAGCCACCTGATAGTATGAGGGTATCTGCAGGGCCACGTTTAAATCGATATTTAAACTATTATTAGTGCTCCATGCCAGTGTTTGATTCAAAAAATATCCCTGAATGGAAGTGCTGTTATAGATCAATATTCTGGCGTCGGTCTCAGCTTTATTTGGAGAAAATCCCGCTCCATAGTATTCTATTCCTGCTGGCTTATTCATTGTAATTTTCGTGACATTGAATAATTTTAAAGGGCTGATCCCATAGGAGTGAAGATAATCGCCAGTATTATTCTGTGTAATAAAAAATACCGTTCCGGGGGTGTTGTATCCATTATCCTCATAATTAAACGATGGAATTGATGTGTCGGTTGTACTAGAAAAAGGGATGGAATTTGTAACCACATTCCCAACTATGGTTCCGTTATAAGAGATGTTGGTAAAAGGAATATATTCTGGTTTTTTCAGTCCTAGATCCAGAAATACAAGTTTACCAATTTCAATCTGACCATTTGTAAATGGCATTACGACAAATCTCTCAATCAGGGTATTGGATGAAATGGCAGCTGATTCAAGGACACAATTTATAAGCGGTACCACGGTTGGCGAGAGCATCCTGACTGAATTTCCAAAACTTGAATTGTAAACGACACCATACGAACCTAAAGGCGCATCAGTTCCATAAGTACCGAGACCATAATAATAGATCTTGCCAGAGGATGTCCCGAAGTAAATTGCCGATGCACCCTCATTCAACACATCTGTCGAAAAAGGCCCATATATACTGACGCTCCCAGGTGCCTGGGTTACATTTTGAAGTGAAGTGTTTGTCAGCTGAGACGCTATATGCGTATCAACCTCCGGAGCTTCATAAAAATAATTCGGGTGGTACACTATTGCAGGTGTCATTAATGCAATAATGACAAAGGATAACAAAATAATGAATCCAACCTTTCCATATTTATTCTTATAAAATATTTTAAAATCACGATAGTACTTGACAAGCGTAGAATTAGATTTATTGTCTTTTTGACGCGACCCCTGCATATCCTCCCCTAATCTAAATCATCATACTTTAATTCTTGGATCGAGCCACGCATGAATGTAGTCTACCAGCGAGTAAGCGAATATCGTAAGGAGCGCAATAACAAAGGTAGACGCCTCGCTTAACGGATAATCTTCATTTATCACAGCGTGGTAAAGAAGTGGCCCCATTCCTGGCCAGTTAAAAATTATCGCAACAATGAGAGAACCGCTTATCAGGAAAGATATGTTAAGGGCAAGCCTTGTTGTTACAGGTATTACTGCAATTCTTGCTGCATGCCTTCTTAATATCGATTTTTCAGGTACACCCTTGGCTCTCGCTGTCAGTATATGGTCTTCACCTAGTGTAGAAACCATGGCAGCCCTCATGGTAATCATGTGACCTGCGGCTTCAATCAAAAGGAGGGAAAAAAATGGCATGGCCATGTGGTACATCAGACTGACAACAGAAGAGAACGTTGGATGTGTTATATAGGACAGGGGCACACCTGCTCTGATGGGGAAATACGATGTATATACTGTAAGGTACAGGAATAGCAGTACGCCAATTATGAAATATGGAATTGAATTCACCAGAAGGGCTATCGATAAGATCGCACCCTCGCGTTTTCCGCCCCTTATCCTGGATACAAGGATACCAAGTGGTACCCCTATTACATAAGATATCAGGGCAGTCGAAACTATGAGAACTAATGTGTATGGGAGCGCTATTGCAATCTCCTCATACACGGTTTCCCCTGGATTCAGATAATCTTTTCCCCAGTGAAATGTGAACATTTGATACAAGTAGGTAGTAAAGTCAGTAAGAGACCACTTACCATTTTGTAAACCAAGAGATGCAAGTATCGCGTGCTGGGCAGACACCGAGAGAGGCTGTCCGTTTTTATTGGCACTCTTCAAGAGTAAAAGCCCGGGGTTGCCAGGCATAAGCCTAAAAACAACAAAAATAATCAAAGTCATTATCAAAATCAACGCAAATGCTTGAATAATTTTACGTGAAAGAAGATAAATATTCATTAAAAAATCCCCTTAATAATAAAAAATAAAAATAAATAAATTATTAAGATTTTTTCCTCCTGCTTCTTACAACGACCGCAGCAGCTGCTATTACTATTACAGCCACAACCACGCCTATAATGACGTAGTCAAGGTAGTTTGTAGTTGTTACAGGTTTCACAACAGGCGCTACTAAGGTTATGTTATCTCCAAAGATTGTCGCATTGTTAGATGTTGCACTTACTGTTATACCGGATAGATCCTGGGTCAGCAATGAAGAACTGATGTTCCCTGTTGCCTTGAAAGTAAAGACAGCTACTCCAGCCGAATTAGTAGTAAGGGTTAGTGGTGAAACAGCCGTCATGTTAACAGGGTTTGATAGTGTTATTGTTAGAGTTGCTCCAGCATATGGCGGATCAGAGGTTCCATTTACAGAGTCGACGGTAAAAGTTATTGTGCCAGTCTGCCCAGTTGTATATGATTTAGCATTCACTGAATAAGAGATATGAAGGGCAACACCATTTACAAGAAGTATATTCACTGAAGATATTCCAGCGCCTGTTTCAGGTGCATTGGGTTGAACTGCTGCAGCGGTTATAGTTACCGTTTGGTTGTTAGCGGTTACGACAGCTCCAGTGGCGTTACAGCTCTTCATATCCTCAGCAAGGTATGAAGCGATATAGTATTCCCAGGTAGCCTGTCCCTTGGAGTTAGCGACGAGGTTATTCGAGGTGACATTTATTATACCTCCATATGGGGCCGAGAAACCGATGGTCAGATCAGCACCGGCTACTGTTCTTGTGCCATTCCAGACTGTAAATGTAACATTACCATATGTTCCAGCAGTGAATGTAGAGCCGGAGTCAAGTACTTCAGTTACTGATAGATTGTATTTAGGTACTACCACTGAGGAAGTATGGGTATGTATGGAAAAGAACTGCCAGTACCAGTAGATATAAAGTGCATTAGTCTCAGTTAAGGAGTAATTAGTAAAGGTAGAAGTCTGCAGTGGAACAAGATCTGTCCCGTACCCTATGTTTATCATGAAAGCTTCATCTATCATAAGAGACTGGAGGTATTTTATATCATGCTGTGCGACTGAGAACGTGTCTGTGTTTGCAGCCTGTGACGATAGGTTGTCAAAGAGATTCTGAACCTGTGTTCCGGTCAAGGTCTGTCCATTGACGGTCAGAGACGAGAACGGACCAACATACTCGTTTGTTGGTATTCCATAAGCAGGATTGACGAACTCCTGGCAACCAAGTGCAGGATCTGTGGAAGCAGTGGATATTCCCAAAACTGCCATTTCATATCCATTGGTTGCACCGTTGGATGAAATTGTACTGTCAATATTTGCTATCAAAGTTGTAAAAGCCTCTTCCTTGATTATTGCTTTTACTCCAAGCAGGTTCCAGTCCTGGATTGCAGCTTCTATATCCTCTATGTTGTTAGGAGCGACTGCACCGACAGTCGTCTGTATGACTATACAGACCTGTGTCCCATTATACAGCAATCCATGGGATGTATTGGTCATTCCAGGGATCGAATCTATCAGCTGAGCAGCCTTAGCTAGATCAAATGTGTATTCAGGTGCTGAAGCATTCACGAACAGTGTGTTTGAAGGATTAATTGGGTTGGATGACAAATATCCATATCCGTCAGCGATCACACTTGCCATATATGATGTAGGGGTTGCATAGTTAAGTCCCTGCCTGAAAGCTGTTATATTCATAGGAGCATCGTTAGTATTTATCCTGAAATACCCATATGCGCTGGATAGCTTTTTGTAGATGACTGAGCCGGGAGTAGTGGAGACCTGTGGAAGGAAGCTTGGATCCGGTGCGAGGGATGTAGTATCGACCTGTCCCTTTTCATATGCACCTATTAATCCGGATTCCGATGAATAGAACGGCATTGCTATTTCATAGAATTTAGGCGTGTACTGCCTGAGTCCACTTGATGCATTTGCATACTGCACGAAATAGTGCGGGTTAGCATAGAATTTCTCGCACTGAGACGGTATGATTTCTCCATTTGGTATTCCGTAATTGTTTGTTACCATGAATGGTCCAGTACCAACCAGTCCGGGTACCGCACCAGTTGAGACACTCCATCCAAGATTCCAAGAATAATACCCCTCAGTCTGGTTAACAACTGTTGTGTTTGTTGTGCAGTTCCATAGGCCAACGTCATTGAAATTATGGTATCTCCAGATATGATATGGAAGGATATCATTTGTCAATGAATCTGGCAATATCAGGAGTGTTTGCTTTGTGACAAAGACCTTCACTGAAAGGTTACCGTTGGGTATGACATTGACAACATTTGCCCATATGCCAAAACCAGCCTCCATTCTCCAAGAACAAACAACATCTGCTGATTGCAGATAATATGTTAGCATCTTAGTCGGTTTGTAGGATTTGAATGTGTGGGTTGTCAGATTGCTGGCAACATAGTAAGATGTTACATTTGAAAACATGTATGACTGGGTTGCATTTGCAGCGGTCCAGTCAGTCCACTGGACATTTGGCCTTAAGTTTATGGTATAAACATACGAATAATTTTCAGTTGAATTTGTTACCACATCAAAAGTTGTGTTGTTTGAAGTAACATGCGCAACCGTATAATTAGTTGCAAGCCATGGGATAGTCGTGCCGTTTGGCAGATCGGTGAACATCGAATCGTAAATTTCATCGATTGCATAAACATCGCAGTAGGTATTCGCTGGGAAATAGTTCAGCGTGTTTACATTACAGTCGATACCCATATAGAAAGTACCATTGGTATATCCCGGTTCATGGTACGTATTTGTTGGGTACGTCCAATTAGCCGTACTTGTCGTAAACGACCTAGCTGACGAAGCGCCGTTAACTGTCGACGCCAAGCTATTACTATAGCTATTCACATTGCTACTAGATACATTCCCTGCTCCACTGACCAAGGCAAACGCGGTGCCCATCATCAGTACAGACAGGAAAATAGATATCACTATTTTTCTGTGATCCATGACAACTGCATACTAATTAATGTTTATAAATATTTCTAACGTCCGAAATCTGATTGAAGTAATAATGTTACGTGATCTTTAATCATGACTAGAAACATAGAATCATCGCTAATAAGTTAATCTGTGATCGATTATTCGTCACCTGAAAGATCGCGAAATCTTGGCCCATAATTTATGACTGATTCCATTAATAATTTCTCAATTCGAATTCCCTGAAAGGTTTATTGGGTAATAAATCGAGACCTAAAATTCTCTCGCTTTAGCCAAACTTATTTCTTTAATATTGATAGATTGGAGGTAAAGTATAAAATAAACGTTTCCTTTTAGGTTCAGAGATGAAATTATCTGCATTCAAGAAAGAAATTTTCTGGATTATCGTTAATTTTGCTGAAATAATATTGTTTCTTCTTCTTTATGAATACTTATATAACAGTATAACCGGGAAAGAACTGACTGCGTTTGGCTCAACCATTCAATGGGCCACATCAATCACCTACCTCATCTTTATTTTCTCAATTGTTGCAATACTTGTTCAGGGAGTAATCTTTGCCCTGAAAATTATATCCGTTGTTCTCAAACTAGACCAGGCCAGCTAATTCAACGGGCGAGAATATTTTGAAGTCTACTGGCTGATCTCCGGCCAATTATTTTGTTAATAGCACTCTCAGTGTATCGCTAATATTTTACATATGGTATGGGCAATCTTATTCAATCATATTGTAGGCGATAATTAAATTTCTTCGATTACTGCATGAATAAAAAAAAACAAATTCATACGACGGGCTTCCTGAAATCAAGATCATGTTGCATTCTATTTATGTTCACAAGAGTTGCCTCGTCGGTCTCGAAGCGAAAACCAGATTTTGAATATATAACAAGGATATCCTTTCTGTCATTTTTTTTCCATGGAAAATCTGAAGTCTTTCGAATCAGCGAAGTTAGATCATCTCTTTCAACAGGCTTATCTGACCAGACTGCTGACATAAAATAAACCTTTGAATCCTCGTTGCTGACCGCAACACCATCTATTTCGATGCCCCTGTTCCACCATTGGCCGATAATTGTTTTATGGTTGTAATTTACACCTGATATCATCGATAGGTGTTGCAGGGCAATTTCAGAGAATACTGGAGCAACAAAATC
>JAKATM010000043.1 GCA_021818765.1 Thermoplasmata archaeon
GCAAATCATGCCATTAAATTCACTATAAACAGCTATGTACAGACGTAATGCCCTTTTAAACGTTTAAACTCATACGTTTACTGAATATTCATTGTTATGAGAAAATAGTGGTTTTAATACGTTATCGGTATTTACCCGTATAATGTATAACTACCGGAAGGCGGCAAACAACGACACGCGGGACCTGAACATTTCCATGGAGCCAATGGAACTTGATCGCTTGCTCGATTCTGCGTTCGAAAAAGGTTCCGGTCACACAATTATAGTGGGCAAAACGGGCACAGGAAAATCAAATCTTCTTTCTCTAGTACTCAAACACCTCGACAAGAGACCAGGAAACATTATTGTTCTTGATCCGCACTCGCAGGTATCTGATAAAGCAATTCTGACTAACACGCGGAGAGAACTAGTGTTTCTTACGGGTCATGATTACAACGGGTCCGAGTCAATATATACAGGCTTGAACGTCCTAGGCACATCCGGGATGCCTGCTGATTCTGTCATAATATCAGAATGGCTCAGGGATACGATATCTTCGGAAGAAATTATGTCGCACGGCACCTGGGGGCCAAGGCTTGAAGTGATTCTTGGCCCTCTGCTGATGGAATGTATTCGCAGTATGCCTGGAATTACGCTCAGACAATTTCAGACACTGCTTCTTGACAGGAGGGAACTTTCCAGAATGCTTGATGATTCCTCAAATTCAGATCTAAGGGCATTCATAGGGACTCAGATGAAAGATACAAGAGCCTGGATGGACATGATATCAAGCACGATAAACAAGCTCATGCCAATGCTTGAAAATGAGGAAATCATGAGACTCATCTCAACTAGGGACAACCCTAACCTGGATCTTGGCTCCGTGATACATGCTAAAAATTCATTGATTGTCATAGACAATGCCGTCTCAGGAATAGGTACTACAGGCTACAGATTAGCTTCAGTTATGATTTTATCTAAAATTTGGAACACTCTTATTAGATCTGGCCCAACAGAAAACAAAACTTACATCGTTATTGACGAAGCCCATTTTTTCTCAGAAAAGTTGATAGAAACGCTTCTTTCAGAAGGGAGAAAATACGGAATAGTCGTCATTCTCTCTTATCAGTTTATGGCACAATTGAGCAAAAGGGGGCTGGCTTCTTTGTTTGGTAATGTAAAAAACATTTTTGTCTTCTCATGCTCATACGATGACGCTCTTTTGATATCCAGGAACATAACTGATGATAAAAGATCCAGGGTTCTCGCAGATGTTCTTATGAGCCAGAATGGTCATTCGGCGACCTTTTTTTCAACTTCATCTGGACACACTCTTGGCCCGAAAACATTAATGCCTCCAAAGATGGATCTTAGTAGGGCGTATGAGGATCTGCAATCATTAAAGAAAAAGTCAATCTTAAAGTTCGGAAGTCAAGTCTCTTCCTCTTATCCGATTGGTAAGAGAATCTTATCGGATCATGAAAAAATTGTAGTGACACTGAACGATGCACTTATAGAAAAAGGCTTCATTTGCTCGAAAGGTGAGGCGAAGGGTTCTGTTGTGCCTGATCTGATAGCGGAAATTGGTGTCAAACGAATATATTTTGAGGTAGAGGTTTCTGATCTTGACAACACTTTCCGAATTGCTAAGAAATTAATGGATTATGGGAACGAACAGGTAGTCTTCGTTACAATGGCTGCAAAAGTGAACATCCTTATTCAGTTGCTTGGAAGAATATATAACATGACAACCCAGGGTGGCTTTTATGAACGATCTGGAAAACGCGTTCTTAAGAGTGACGTTCTATCTTCGATCTTTCATGTATACATAATGTGCGTTGGCGAAGGTATTGTGTACATGCACAACGGTTCAGATCTGGTTAAATTTACGAAGAATCAATTATACCTCGATCCATTTTTTGTTCGACGGGTTAAAAATTTATCTTTCGCTGAATTGCGTATTTCAATACTCAGGGGCATGGTAGAAGGCAGAATCAATAACCTGCCCTCCTTTCTTAAGGAGGGTGGAAAAGGGTATAATTCCTCCGAGGTGGGTAAATTTTTAGGCAGTTTGCAGAAAGATGGGTACAGAGATCCCGATATTTGCGCTATTCTTGGCATATGAGATCTTACTGCTATTTAAAATAGGGGGTTCATTTAATACGATTGCCTATTTTAAATCAGCTCGAAGTTTAAAAAATGCCAATTCTGAAACCTCTTTTTAAATAGTATGCAAAAGTCACAGAAAATGTTTAATAGTGGCTATTTAATAATAGCATGATAAAAATGCAGGAATATGGAAAAGAAGATTTTTACAAGACTGCATATGGATTTGTAAAGAGGCACAGCGCGACAAATAATGCTTTCATAGATAGATTTGCAAAGGGGGATATATCGGAGTCTGAGTTCCTCAGGTTCTCCACTGAGTTCTTCCACTTTACGAGAGAGTGGGTGGCGATTCTTTCTACCCTACTTGTGAATACGCCTGATGAATCTGATGCTGCTAACCTCACTACGATTCTTGTATCTGAGCTTGGGGATAGTGATCCAAAGAAGAGGCATGAACTGCTTTACAGGAAGTATCTGCGCAGTATTGGCTTCAAACCGGAGGATCTAGTAAAGAAAGAACAGCTGAAGACTACCAAGGCCTGGTTGGATGGAATGAGAAATTATTTCGCAGGAGATCATTTCGAGGCACTAGGGGCGGAATTCGGATTGGAAAATATGGCAATTCCCATGTGGGATAAGATACTTTCAGGATTCAACGTATATTTTAAGAAGAATCCGAAGTATGCAAAGGCAGACATTGAATATTTTACATTCCACAGAGAACTAGAGATTCATCATGAAGAAGCGATGGAAGATGTACTTGGCACCCATAAGAATGATATGGAAGTGAGAGAAAGATTCATGACCGGCATAGATGGGATTCTCAAGCTTGAGACTGATTTCTGGCTTGGCCTTGCAGATAAAAAATAGATATAAATTAGCAAGTCCTTGCTTCCGCAGAAGATACTTTTTTCTCCAAAATTTTTATGATCGTCAAATTGGGGTTGTTCGGGTCTTGATGACTTTATCACAATAGCAATGGATTCTTGCGGAAAACTAATAAAAGAATTAATGCTAAGGGTATGATGAACGACAATTCATACGCGAAGGTAGAAGCGGGCTCCGCGGACGTTTCTTATTGTGATAGGATCCAGGAAATTATAGTAACAACAGCAGAAGGGAGAAAGGAGAGAATAGAACGGGGAATAGCTTACGGGCTGTGTGTTGAGGCTATCCGCTCCGGAGTACTTTTGAAGGATCTGGTAAAAGAGAGGATAGAGCCTGAAGCAGTTGATATAGAAATAAGAAGATGGTATTGAGAAACAGTTTTTTCTTTTAATTCTTGCCTTTAAAACTATAATAAGGTCTAAGAACAATGTAAAAAATGAAATAATTTTATATACAGTTCTTGTTTTACTCTTTTTCATGAATGGTAGATTAACTACAATCATGGCAATGATTGTTGTATTGATAATGACCCTATCAGGATTTCTTGTATTATTTGATACAAGCACTCCAGTGAACAGCACAGGGACCTCTCCCACGGGACAGACTAGCACGTTTTTGTCCGGAGCCTCAGTGGGCGGATCCGTAACTGCAGTGGCACTGGCCGACGATTCCGCAGGTAATATTTTCGTTCTGTGGAGCAACGGTCAGGTTTACGAGCATGCAAACCTTGCTGGGTCAAATTGGGTATACTTAGGTAATTCTTCCTCATTTGGAAGTTATGATAACCAAAGTGCAACGCTTGGAAACCCAGTCGGAATAAGAGCCTCGGTAAACTGGCAGGCACCAGATGGAGCTTCAACAGGGCTTGTCATGGTACTGTTCTCAAACGGGTATGCTTCCATGCTCGAATATGGCGTGAATCCACATGTCTGGCAGCTATCCAAATTGCCTAGCGGTACCGACTATACAGCCCTTTCAAACAACATAAACTCATATACGTATTCCGGAGCTGGAAGCCAGGTATTCTACGCAACAGAGGCGAATGGAATAACTTATGCATACACTGATTCTTTCTATTCCTGGGTTGAAACGATAAATACAACAGTATCACATAATATAGTTGCCACCTCAACATGGCTATGTAATAGTGGTGGCGCTATAGGTGATCTGAGGTACTTTGCAATAAGTCACAGTGGATACACATATTTCTCTTTACTTTCGACTGATTATACCGCAGCTACCAACTGGACGTTGGAGACACAAATACCCTCGACAACCCACGACTTCGTTGGAATGACCATGACACCAAATCTTGACTCAGCCTATTATTACTATGCGATTCAGGCTGGCGCGAACTCCACAATTTATGCGTCAGGGGCGCTAAACGGCACTGGAACATCATTCTCTCCGATAGGCCCGACTAACACGACAACAACACAGGTTGCAATCCAGAACAATTTGTTTGGCGTTCATCTTCGGTCAAACGAGATTATTCTTGAAAGTAACGGAAGCATGGTACAATCCAACGACTTAGGTACTGATTTCCACACCTATTATTCTGCACCAACTACACCCTCACCTGTTAAGCAGATCAATGTCATGCCATGGATATGCCAGTTCTGTACAAGCGGCGTTAACAAGGCCATGGCCCAGCTTAAAGCAACATATCAGGACTACACATTAGTCTCTTACGAATTCTTCCAGCTACAGTCGGATGAAACAATTACTGCATACCTTGATGGTGCTTACAACACAGCCGGCAACCCGAACAATCTTACACCAGCTATACAAGCGCTTGGATTAGGTGCAGTGCCGATGATCATAAGTGCTAGTGCAGGAGACATATATAACTTCACGTCCAATCCCGCGGCGGTCTCGACAGCGATAACGCAGATGACAAATCTTGCGCTTATCAATAACTACGCCGGATACGATATAGACTGGGAACCTTCATCTGCAAACACATCTACAGCAGCTTACTATACAAACTTCCTTAACGAATTCTCACTGCATCTCGACAAGTTCGGTAAAAGTCTATTTGTTGAGGTGGCAAACTGGGACCCAACTTTCTGGAATTATACAAACATCGGTAACACAAACATAACATCTGTGGACGTCATGGATTATTCTGGTCTATACTCTGGAAGCGGGAGCTTCCTGGCAGACCTTCAGCAGGCTGTATCACAAATCCCTGCGGGAAAACTCTCAATAGCACTGGAAAACCAGAACCCTAATACAAATGCCAATTTCACCTCTTTGCAATTGGAGCAGAGGTTTGCCGCACTTGAGCAGTATGGCATAAAGTTCCTTGGTCTCTGGGTACTTCCAATAGCAAATTCGCTGGCATCACAGATCCAGGACTTTGTATCCAACTATACCGGAACAACGTACATGGATACATTTGCGCCAGGCAGTGCTGGACTTATGGTATCGGACAATGGCTTGGGCAACGTGTCATTCTCATATCATTCTGGTGCCTATCTATGTGGGGCAGCATATGCTACGACTAATTACGCAACGGGAACATCAATAAGTGCAGTCAAGTATACATTCACGGGAACACACAATGTAAGCCTATACGAACAGGCCTCAACAGGATGGCAATATGTTGCAAACCTGTCGACAGGTACCCATACGTTGACGCTTACAAGCGCAACCCAGAATGTAGAGTTTGCATTTGGAAACTTTACTGGTACGGTTGCTTCAGCTAACTATACCTCTTACGTAAACTATACCTTAGTAAGTACAAAGATTGTAGACTATTCATGGATTGAAGTGTATTACGAGTCTATGTTCACTCTGGAAGTGAACGGTGCAGCAGTTCCGTCTATGGATGTTACATCTTATGGAGTATGGAGCTCTGCGCTGGTACCAGTTACGCCTGGAACCTACAACGTCACAGTTGAGTATTTTGGATATACCGGATACTTTGACAGCGTCACAACAACAGCAGGAAATGTATCTTTCGTTTACAGCGAGCTTGAAGCAAAGCCAGGTGCAATACATGGATACATATCTCCCAGCACAGCAACAGTAACGGTCAATGGGCTGCCTATGACTCTCACTAACGGGCAGTTTACGTATTCAGTTGCTCCCGGATCTTATACAGTTTCTGTATCACAGCAGTTTTATACAACAGTGACAGAAACAGTATCTGTCAGCCCTGGTCTTACCTCAACAGTGTATGTAAATCTGACATACTCTGCACTTGCCCCGGTTGTTCAATACACTCCTCTCAACATCAACAACACGAGCTATAGTATTGCCTGGTCTGCACTTTATGGAACGGACTTTGTCAACTATTCCATATATGTCTCAACGACCAGCGGTTCACTGGGCCATTTTGTAGCAAGCATAACATCCGTATCAGATACAACTTATAACTTGACTGGCCTTTCTCCTAGCACAACTTACTATGTAACTATTGTTACGTATGCTGAGGGACAGCATGCTAGTTCCAACGTTGAGTCATTCACTACACCCGTACACTCTACACCCCCGGTGGTAAGTTCTATGGACCTTGTGTACATAGTAATAGGAGTGATTGTGGCAGTTATAGTAATTGGTGTCGTTATAGTTGCGCTGAGACCAAAGAAACCTACTAAACCGACCAGTTAAGCACTAATTCTTTATTTTTTTATTTATCTATTTTTTTTAGTTCATTCTATTTTCTACTTTTTTCTTTTTTTTACATGTGAAAATTTATCAAAAGAGAAGCCTTCATGAAATGATGGTATCTACAAGAAAGGTTGCAAGTGTGAAGAAAAAGGGATCAAACGAGAGTGAAGATGAGCTAGGCTTTTCAGTCATGAATATTGACTTGAAAGTAGATCCGATTAAGGATTTTTACGCCTATGCAAACGGGACATGGCTGAAGAAACACAAGATCCCAGATGATAAAGTAGCTTTTGGATCTTTCAATCAACTCTATGAGAAAAACCAGGCTGCGCTCAAGGAAATACTTGAGAATTGTGCCAAGAAAACCAAACGAACTCCAACTGAGGCACTTTGCGGGGACTTTTACACTTCTTTCATGGATACAAAAACCATAGAGAAGCAAAAAATTTCACCAGTGGAGCCATATCTCGAAATTGCAAAAGAAATAAAAAACACAAAAGAGCTGGTAGCAGCAGTAGCTAAATTGGACAAGATCGGGATTCAGACTTTTCTGGGTGGTTCAAACAGTTTTCTACCTAGAAAGTCAATGCCAGACAGAAAGAACAGCTCAGTGTACGCATTTTATATGAATCAGGGCGGCCTCTCTTTACCCGATAGAAACTATTACCTCGATAATAAGTTTGAGAAGGTTCTTGGGGAATACTCGAAGCATGTTGAGAGTATGTTCAAGCTCTTCGGCAAAAATAAAAAAGAAGCTGCAGCAGCGAGAGATGCGGTGCTCTCCATCGAGAAGGAGCTTGCCGCTTCAAGCAGATCAAGGGCGGACCTTCGCGACCAGGAAAAGAACTACAATAAGATTCCCGTAAAAGAACTTGTTAAGAAACATAAGAACTTCGATTTCCAGCTTTACCTAAAAACGCTAAAGGTTCCTCCGGTTGACTATGTGATAGTAGGCCAACCAGAATTTTTGCAGAGACTTGACAGGATGCTGAAGGAAGAGAAATTAGCAACCTTGTCCTACTATCTGCAATGGAAAGTGATGAATTATTTTGCACCTTACCTTCATGACGAGATAGCCAGTGAGAATTTTAGGTTCTTCCGAAAAACATTGGTAGGACAGGCGGAGCAAGAACCAAGGTGGAAGAGAGCCGTTACATTGATTGATGGCACAATAGGCGAAGCGCTTGGATCCCTTTACGTTCAAGAGCATTTCTCCGATGAAACGAGGAAGCGCATGGAAATTATGCTTGAAGATATCAAGGAGGTCTTCAGGGACAGACTGGAAAATCTATCATGGATGACTCCCGAGACAAGAAAGCGTGCGTTGCTGAAATTCTCAAAATTCAGGGCCAAGGTCGGTCATCCGGAAAAGTTCAGGGATTATGGTAAGGTGAAGATAGACAAGAAGCATCTTATTGACAATATTGTTAACGCCTCGACATTTGAAATTAGCAGGCAGATATCAAGGGTTGGCAAGAAAGTAGACAGGAAGGAATGGATGATGACGCCGCCAACTGTGAATGCCTACTTTAACCCCAGCGGAAACGAAATAGTATTTCCTGCAGGAATAATCCAGCCCCCATTTTTTAACCCAGACCTAGATGATGCAGTAAACTACGGAGCCATTGGCGGCGTAATTGCCCATGAAATCACGCATGGATTCGATGACCAGGGTCGCCAATACGATGAGGACGGTAACCTGAAAAATTGGTGGGGAAAATCTGATTTAAATAAGTTCAACAAGGCCGCCGATAGCGTCGTTAAGCTATATGGATCAAAAGAATCCGTGCCAGGCTTCAAGATTGATGGAAAGCTGACACTTGGGGAAAACATAGCTGATCTAGGTGCTGTCAGGATTGCATTTGAGGCACTGGAAAGGCACCTGAAGAAAAATCCAAAGCTAAACAAGAAAATTGACGGCTTCACTCCTGAACAGAGGTTCTTCCTGTCATGGGCTAATATATGGAGAGGCTTGATAAGAGAGGAGGAAGCAAAGAGGCGAGTAACGATCGATCCTCACGCTCCTGCGAAACACAGGGGATCCTTGCCTCCAATGAATCATCCGAAATTTGAAGAGACGTTCGGCGGAAAAAAACCTAAGTCCGAAAAGATAGGCGTGTGGTAGTCTAGATAGACTACGCACTCTTTTTTCTTTTTACCTTTGGCATATTGCTTGACATCTTTACTATGAAGAAAATTACGAATGCAACTATCACAAACGTAATAACGGCGTTAATGAATTCTCCAAACAGGAAAGGTCCTACAGCAATGCTCTGCCAGGAAACACCTGCGGGTGTGGCATATTGTATTACCGGCATTATAAGGTCAGTCACCATAGCTTGAATCAATAAACCCAGGTATATAGCAAGAATGAAGGCAACTGCCATTCCCAGTACTTTATATGTGGACAGAAATGCCCTGAACTCTTTGACAATACCCTTTGGTTTTGGTGGCGGAGGCGCAGGAGGCTTTGGTGTTAGCAGATCCGTTATCTTCTTCAATTCAGCTAAGATTTGGTCCGAATTGTCCATATGAATGAATAATATGCTAATATATATGGAAGCATACTTAGAATACTCATCAAAGTGGAGGGAAATATGTCTTTAATATAGCATTAAAATGAGCCAACCACACTCTACCGAATCAAGGAAAGATCATCCAACTGAACAATAAACGGCTAAAGAGTTGAAAATTATCTAAGAATTTAATAAATACATATTTACTAACTAGTGTAAATAGATTGTAGAAATATAATTTATAGTTTCGCCGGTATAATAACCTTGTCTATGACATGTATCACTCCGTTCGATGCCTGGATATCTGTCGAAACAATGTTAGCTTGGTTGATCCGCAAGTATTTCTTAATCAATCCGACGCTGCTAATCTTAATCTGCTCACCCTGAAGTGTAGGCACATTAAGGGACTTTGATTTCTTCAGGCCAGACAATACATCTCCTGAGTTATACTTTCCAGAGACCACATGATACTTCAATACGTTTCCAAGTTTTTGTGTATCTGAGAGCAAACCATCCAGTGCACCTGGAGGTAGAGACTTAAAAGCCTCTTCTGTTGGTGCAAAAACTGTAAATGGCCCTGGCGAACTCAGGGCATCTACCAAACCGGCTGCCTGTACTGCTTTTACTAATGTTGGGAATTTTCCAGACTTAACTGCTACTTCTACTATGTTTTCCATGACCACATATTGCCAAAGCGTATATCCATTGTTATCAAGAAAATTTTTAAAAATTTAATCTACCGTATGTCGCCGCAGTGTTTGTAATCACCCGAAGAGAGGCAGCCCAAGTTCAAAAAAAAATAAGAATACGAGACAATCATATGGTTCAGTGTCATTAAAACTAATACGGTGAAGGCAGCATGATAAAATCATTCCTCAGATGGATATGTAGCTATATGATACTATTACTCTCGTATATATACTTATTACATAGCTACTCAGCGCGTTATGCAACTTACCGTTCCTATTACTTCTGCGGGTATATAGCTAGTACATATCTAGATATTCAATATATGCGCTATAACAACATTAGAATATACTCACATGTAAAAACTTTAATTCTATCTACACATCATAATATGACAATGTCAGATCCTGGGCACCTGTTTCCGGGGTCTTACCTGAGTGAAAAAGTGTCGAATGCTGTATAACAGACGTTATACTGCGTTCAACAAGGGTGAGAATAGTGAATGGAAAGACCGTAGTTGAGCGGCTTTTTAGTATTTGTACAAAAAGTCCAGGCTTTGTACAAAATTCATTTTTTGGGGGCAGGATAAAAAAAACTTATCCTAACGATAAGAATGACTTGCGTGAAACTGTAATAATATGTCGTATCTCTAAATCGCTTCTTGTACGAATTATAAATGAGAGCTCAATACTATACAATGATGTACGTATCCTAGGAATATAATAGTGTGTCTTGATTGTTACATATATAATACGTATAGTAGCGGTACTTAGCAAATAATATAATGATAGAAGAGTAAATTAGGCTTTGTGGCTAAGCGGCAAACACCAGGATCCGAATTTTTCAAGTGTATACAACGATGGCTTTATCCTAACAGGTCTCGTTATTGGACTTTTCTCTATCTCGAGATTGTCAATTATCGGTTGATATATAGTGATGGTACCAGAAGGATGTTTTCAACAATCCTTCCTTGGTCTTGAACCTGTGCTTGAACAACCATGACTGTATAGAGAAATGCTGTTCCGCTAT
>JAKATM010000044.1 GCA_021818765.1 Thermoplasmata archaeon
CTGAGAAATTCAAGAAGCAATGAAAAATGCTCCTTTTCATCGTCCCTGTTATGGACCATAACGCTTTTCAGTTCCTCATTCTCTGTGGCATCAGCGCGTTCGTCATAGAACATTATGGCTTCCATTTCTTCTATAAGGGACTGCCTTGCCCTGCTCAGATCGTTTATTTTCTTGCTCAGGTTTTCGGATACTTCAAATCTCGGCATTCTATCACATCGCTGAGGAAGGAGTGAACGCAGAGTCATCTCTCTCCCTTCTTGTGTTATCTGGTTTTAGCTCATATACATTACTGAATCAATACATATCCCTTTAAAAATAATGGAAATTTTGCGGCAGTAACGAGGATCTTTGGGATTTATGGATGTTGAATCCGTTGCGCTGATTGTGCCCAGTAAACTCGGGGCTAGAAAGTGAACTTTCCATCTACGGGAAGCCTTATGTTCCTTTCTTTGCCAGAGACCTTTGTGACAAGGTCAAGAGTTGCAGGAGTAAGATGAACAGGAACAAGCTTCCTTGCACGGCTCTCATTGAAAGCACGGATAGTATCAGAATAGGTGGAATGTTTCCAGAAATCTGCCTCTTTCCTCTTTTCATCTGTGTAGGTCATCTCGTGGAAAAGGTAGTCTGCATTTTCAGCTCCCTTTACAACGTTTTCAGAATAGGCGGTGTCACCACTATAGAAAAGGACGCTGTTGGCGAACTCAATCCTGTAACCATTATCATCAATCAAATGATTTGCCCTGAAAGGTGTAACATCACCAAACCCAGTGTCTTCGTGGTACTCTACCTTTATATCAAAGGATTCCGGAGTCTTAACACTCTTCAGAAGTGCCATGGTATTCCTGCCAATTCCACTCGGGCCAAGCACAGAGACCGGCAGGCCAGGAGCGTATATAGCCCGGTACCACAGGAACTCAGCAAGACCAATATAGTGATCCAGATGCATGTGGGTTATTGCCACAGAGTCTACAAGCAGGGGGTCAAGATTCCGGTTAAGGATTGCCTCGACAGTATGTGGACCGCACTCAACGAGAAGGTTCCTGTTGATGAGCAGGGATGACGTTCTCTCATCCCTGACTGTATTGGAACTCCACCTGCCCAGTATATCAATGGAAGTCAATTGGGTCATACAGTTCAGTTCTGCGGTGTGGAATCCTCATTTATCTCTTCCAGGCTCTTTCCCATAGTTTCAATCCCAAGGAACAGAGTTGCAAGCAACCCTAAAACCGAGAATGCAAAGAAGAAAAGAAGTCCAAGACCGAGTCCAGAGACGCTTACCAATATCGGAAACACCGTTAACCCGAGTATCGCCCCTATCCTGCTGAATGATGTACCGAATCCCTGCCCTGTAGCCCTTATGGAAGTGGGGAAAATCTCCTGCGGATACACAAAATCAGTTCCGCCAGGGCCAAGTGTCTGTGTTACCTCGAAGATCACGAACATGGTGAGAACCAGGACTGCGGCATATCCCACCGAAAAAGCTGACTTTGGAAGTACAAAGGCTACAATGGAGAGTATAAGCAAGCTGAAAGACATCCCAGCAAAGCCTATCATGGTTATCATTTTCCTGCCAAGCCTGTCTATGAAAGCTATGCACAGGAAACTGCCAAGAACTGCAAACAGGGAGAAAATGGCAGAACCGAGTATGGCATTAGATTTACTGAGTCCAAAGATTCCAAGGATCGTCGGGTTGAACAATCCAATACCATAGAATGCTACGTCGTATGAGAACCAGAATATTGCGACGAAGAGTGTGGCCCTGATATAGCGTGGGGAAAACAGGTCTCTTATGGATGATTTCCTGCCCCTCACGCTGATAACGTCAGAAGATCCAGATATTTGTTTTTCAACATCCTGCGCTTCCTTTATCTTTCCAGCATTTGCAAGCCATCTTGCGGATTCCGGGACGGACCACCTGAATATCAGAACCAGAACTGCGGGAATTATCCCTATTGCAAACATCCATCTCCACGACTCGTTGCCAAGTGGAAGGAGAAGAAAGCCAACGAAATACGCCACAGCTGACCCTATCCACCATGCCGAGACATTAACAGCTAGCAGTTTACCTCTGGTTCTCTTGGGTGAGAATTCAGATATTATGGTTGTACTTATGGCATAATCTGCTCCGATGGCGAGTCCCAGAATCACCCTGAATGCAAATAGTGAATCAAAGTTATATGAAGCAAAGGCGACAAGCGCAGTGAATACTGCAAATATTACCATGTCCCAGAGATACATCAGTTTTCTACCCCTCAGGTCTGTTATGTACCCGAATACAATTGCACCAACAAGCATGCCTATAGTTGTTGAAGCAGCCATAAGACCCTTGCCCAGAGGGGTGGAAACATAGGAGAATCCACTCAGTCCTGTTATAATGGTCAACGCGACCGCAATTATTGAAATATCATATCCATCCAGAAATACTCCGGCAGCGGAAAGGGTAGTTATCCTGTAATGAATCCCCTTTGTCCTGCTATTGTCCAGTGAAGCAAATGAAGAGCTGTTTGGTTTCTCCATGGACAGATGACTTCATTTGAGCTTATAAAACTAGCTATATATTTCCTGACAGGCTATTTAGGTGTATATTTAGCATACCATTTCAAACGAAATGCAGGACCAAAATCTTATCTATGGTTAATCGAGACTTAGGGGCACCGAATCGGTGTGCACTAAACCTTGTGGCTGGATTCATGCTTTCTTTCTCCTTATCGGGATAAGTTGTAGGCACTCAAGTGACCTCCTCTCACAGCTCTCGCAGGTAGCCTCCCACTTCAAAGGTTGCTGGCTGATCTCCATGGGCTTTAGTTCCCTTCGGCCCGAAGGTACTCTGTCCTTCATGCTAAGCCATCTGACTTTAAGGATGCAGGCACGAATGGAGCAATATGCTATCCGACCTTTCTAATTTCTGTCTGCCAGCGGACAATGAGACGGTCTTAGAAGAAACAATAAGTTTTCGCTAGCTCTTCACATTACTAATACGAAAATGGAATTCTCGATCGAATATGTTCAAATTCCAAAAAAAAGAGGTAAAAAAAAGATTATGGGGGTTTGAGCAAGTGCTGGGGTACAGCTTCTATTGCAGTGAATGCAGCCAGAATTGCTGAAACTACAAGGCCAATCCAGAATATCACAAGTATAAGAGTCCAGATACTCGAGACCTTTCCCTTTGAAGGAAGAACGTCGTATATGTATGTAGCAGGCCATGTGAACATTCCGGTGAGACCAAATGCTATGTACAGTCCAAGCATTGCAATCGGGCTGGAAGTCATGCCGTCAGTGTATGCGTTTGCGCCATAGAATATAGCTATCAGGCCAGAGAAGAATGCCAGTATTCCAACGAACTGCAATTTCTGCCTGAGATATATGGCTACGGACATGGACAGAATAACAATGCCTATTATGACGAATGGGTCATAAAACAGGATATTATAGCTTCCCGGCAGCGGCCAGGCAATTTCGCCGAAGAGACCCATGATGAATATAAATGCACCAAGAAGGCCAAGCGGAAATACCCCCTGCCTCAAAACTCCCTCAATGTCCTTCACATTTCCCCTTCTATACTCCAGGTAAACCGAGGCCGTCATGTATATCGATATTACCCCGACAAGGGCAAGCACGAACAACTCTAGGGCCAGATCATCTACAAATGCCATTTTTTTGCACCTTCTATTGTATGATTGTCCTATATTAAAATAATACACGCAATTTATTAGGCACCGTCTATTAATAATAGCTGCTTAGCCGTCCAATCATGATTTCAAGCTATTCTGCCACATAACATCAAAAAGACTCTCTATTTTGAACCTTGTTAAGCGGAAGCCTGTTATTGTTCGCTGGCAAAAAAATTGCAATCCATCAGTTAAATAAAATCCATCCATTTGAATAGTAGTAAATGTTACAGGTACTCATGTCAAGCTCTATCATAGTAGAATTCCTTAAGATATTCATGCCTCTTTTTGTGGTCATTGATCCATTCGGAAGTCTCGTGCTTTTCATGTCTATGACCAGCGGAATCACCCAACAGAAGAGAAAGCTTATTACCAAGGACGCCGTTATTTATGGAGCAATTATCCTCCTGTTCTTCGCCATCGTTGGAAACGAGATTATCTATTTCTTCGGCATTACAATAGTTGCGCTTGAGTTTGCTGGTGGTCTTATCCTGCTGATTATGGGGGTTGAGATGGTCCGTGAGGGTGACAAGCCTAAATCAGCCGGCGGAAACATTGAGGAACTTGATGTCGGGATAGTACCATTCGCCACTCCTCTTCTCGCTGGTCCAGGCGCTATTTCACTCGTGATCATACTTATGAAGGGGTCCCTCCTTGATGATATATTTACAGTAATGTCCATACTCATACTCTTCGCAATCGTGTACCTGTTCTTCCACTATTCAGAACCTATATTGCGAGTTATTGGCGAGAAAGTGATGAAGGCAATGACTAGGATCTTCGGGCTTATCGTGGCAGCATTTGCAGTGCAGTATTTCCTCAATGCCATCACGTTGCTGGGGTTCCTTAAATAGGAATGGAATAGGGAGTAGTGACAGATTTTTTGCCTTAGTCCACTTTCCTGTAGAGCTCTAAAAAAAGATAAGGCGTATAAGCGCCCATAACTATTTCAAAGATTCTTTGAGCCTAGCCTCAAGGGAATGGTATTCATCCCAGAGTTCTTCGGGAAATCTCTTTCCAAAGGACTCAAAAAATGGTTTTACTTCTTCAAGCTCTGAAAGATAACCCCGGGCGTCCACCGCAAGAAGCTTGGCCATGGTTTCCCTTGGTACCCCGCCGGCATCAAAGGTTACTGGATCAGGTACATATCCTATTGGTGTCTCTATGAAGTCACCACTCCCGTTAACCCGATCAAGCACCCACTTCATGGCGTACATGTTGTGGGAATATCCCGGCCACATAAACCTTCCTTCCGGATCCTTCCTGAACCAGTTCACGTTGAATATCTTTGGAAGATTCCCAACCCTCTTGCCCATCTCAATGTAGTGCCTGAAATAGTCTGCCATGTTGTATCCAACGAACGGGCGGTTTGCCATTGGGTCGTTCCTCAACACTCCTACCTTGCCTGTTGTAGCTGCAGTCGTTTCGACCCTCTGCATTGCGCCAACGAGAACGCCTGCATTCCATGAGTACGACTGGTATACCAGGGGAACGAGGTCCCTGCGCCTCCCGCCAAAAAGGAAGGCCGAAACCTTTGCCCCACCGGGGTTGTTATAGTCGGTGGACAGATGCCTGTAATTATCTATGGGCGTGGTGAACCGTGAATTCGGGTGCGCCGCGGGTGTGTTAGGCTTATGCGGGCTTCCGGTCCAATCCGTAAGCCCTGCAGGCTCGTCCCTCATCCCCTCCCAGTAAGGGATCCCTTGGTCATCGACAGCGACGTTGGTGAATATGGTATCATGGCTTATGGCATCCATCGCATTTGGGTTAGTCTGTCTGCTTGTATGCGGTGCGACTCCAAAAAATCCGTTCTCTGGGTTGATGGCATATAACGATCCTTCTCTCTCGTGCATCCAGATAATGTCGTCGCTTATCAGGGACGTTTTCCACCCCTGCCTGGAAAATTCTGCCGGAGGTTCCAGCATGGAAAGGTTCGTTTTTCCGCTTGAACTAGGGAAGGCGCCCGATACGTAAGTCGTCTTCCCATCAGGGTTGGTTATGCCGATGAGCATCATATGCTCGGCCATCCATCCGTTCTTTCTGCCCTGATACGTTGCCAGTCTTAGCGCATGGCATTTCTTGCTGAGCAGAGCGTTGCCTCCATAATTTGTGTTAACGCTCAATATCAGCCCGTCTCCCCTGTTCTCCTCAGGGAAGTGGGCGATGTAACGGTTCTTCGAATCAAGTTTGGCAGTAGAGTGAATACCTATGACAAAACTACCTGCCTTCGACATTTCGTTGATAGCCTCCTGACCAGATCTGGCAATTATCATCAGATTGGCCACCACATATGGGCTATCGGTTATCTCTATCCCGGCCTGGCCGTATTTGGAACCGAGGGGACCCAGCCAGTATGGGACAACGTACATTGTCTTTCCCTTCATTGTGTTTTTCATCACGGAGTATATGCGGCTCTTCGCCTCATCTGTGTGAAGCCAGTTATTGGTTGGGCCGGCATCTTCCTTTGTTCCTGAAGTGCAGATATAGGTATCGCCCTCCGTCCTGGCAACATCGTTTGGATCGCTTCTGTAGAGAAAACAGCCCGGAAACTCTTTCTGGTTAAGTACCAGCATCGCACCTTCAGCCAAAAGCATATCCTCGAACTCCTTCAGTTCATTCTTTCTGTCTCCTACTACCCTTATGGCAGCCGGCCTGGTCATCTGAGCAGCTTCGGCAATGGCTGACAATAGCCTCCCGTAGACCAGGGGGTTTCGTTTTGAAACGGTCTTCAGCGAACTGCTTGCCAACAGGCTTTCAACAGCTGCATTGAGCTCGCGATCACCGGGATCAGGCGTATATTGCTGATTAAATGATAACATTTCAACTGTTTATCCCTCTTGATATATTAACGTTTAGGCGGATTTTGGCGTAAAATTACAGCAATCGTCGATACCTGGCGAAGTCGATCCTGCTTCACCTGGAGGAAGAAATACGGTAAACCCTGTATAATGGCGTCCACTGACTCAACAGCGCTCGTTTGCAGTCAAGAACAAATGCATCAGGGCTTCAGGAACCATTAAATATTAGGTATAGAATCCCCCGTCCTGACATAATTTTAGGTATACTCATGTTGAAAATGCATACCTCTTCTTTGCATATTTATAGAGCCTTATCCACAGGGCAAAGGAGAGAACTATGATCACAATAACCATGAATATGTCAATGGCATCTGTTTTCATGAGATTCCCGGCGTTAAGGGCTCGATCAATGGATGCCATTAAGCCATGTTGGACGTCATACGTTTTCCCATTTATGGACAGAAATTCCGAAACGGAAAGGCCACCCCAGTAACTGCCTACTGCGGCCATTGATCCGGTTATCAGGCTCGGTATAAGCGAGGGTATTGTGAGTGATCGGATTTCCTGCATTTTAGAAAGTCTTAGTGTCTTTGCTACCATCTTGTACTCGTCGGGTATTGATACAACAGCGCCATAAACGTTGAAGAAGATGTAAGCTGCAGCCGAGAAATAGGTTACCAGCAGCACCTCAAAGTTAAGTGCAATGTTATAGCCTAGGTACGGTGCCAGGGCAGGAACAAGAAGTACAATGAGCAGGGGAACAAATATCGGTATGGGAATTGAGTACATTATCTGCATCAGGGCAGTGGTAATTTTGCCGTTCCTCTGCCTTTTGCCCAGGAATATCGCCAGCGGAACCATTGTGAATATTGAGATTGTATACACTATGCCTATCCTTGCAAGGTCATATGCCAGATTGACAAAGGAGGCTGAGATGAAGGATGGATTGAGAAAGTACTCATTGAAAGCCGCATAAAAGCCAGCCAGGGCTATTTCATAAATACCAAATCCGATAGCGACAAGGAGTGCTACACCAACTATGAGGTTGAGGAGCCTTTTGGACATCTCCCTCTTTCTCCTCTCTTCTTTAGGTCGGCTCGGCGTGAAAGTTCTGCTTATGTTTGCTACCACGTTCCTTCCTGAAGTTGCTACGCGTTCAAATCGCCTTTCGAAATAATGGGCAACAGCACCGGGTTCCCGCTTCCGGGTAGGCTGTCCATTGGCGCTGACGAATTCCATTGCGTACTTCCTGGATCTGTCTATCAATGGAGAGATTACAAGGAAAAAGGTAAGGGCGATGGCGACAATGACAACAAGTACCAGGACAAGTATGGCGCCGTAATTTCCAGCTTCAGTCAGGGAGAAAGCCAGAGACCCGATGCCGAATACTGAGTAATCTCTTACACCGAAGGTAATGACCTCGCTGAAAGTGATGTAAAATAGCGCGCTGGCAAACGACGGCATTACATTTGCCACTATATTTGGCACTGCGATGGGATAGTATATTTTTCTTATGCGGTTAAGGAAGCCAATCCTGTACACCTTGGAAACGTTCTCAAAGTCCTCAGGCAATCGCGAAACAGCCTCATATACGCCCAGAATCAGGTTCCAAACAAGCGCAGTCAGTATGAGGAAATCTGCCGATATTTCCACCCCAATCGATCCCTTTATCGTGAATAGGAAGAAGCTCAGAATAATTGGAAAAAATGAGACAACGGGAACGGCTTCCATTACATCGGTCAGCGATATAACTATGGACTCGGCACTCTTCACCCGGGCAGCAAGTATACCAAAAAAAAGGCTGACGAATATCGATATTATCATCATCACTCCAACCCTGGCGAAGGTTACAAGGGTTGCCAGGACAATCTGGAACAGGAGATAGAGTGATAACAATGCTGCACCCAGTGGTCATGAAGGGGCTGGATATATAAATTTGGAATTGACCGGCAGTGTTTCCATAGATCCGAATGGGCTAAAGGATCAGTGCATAAACATGTATCACCAGTCAACTTTATCTCGATTATGGAGTTCGTTCGCTTCTCCATGAACCAGAAAGGCTGGTGTCCGAGATATCTACGAATATATGCAGTGAATTCAGAACAGCGTATGTCGTTACTTGCTGTGAAATCCTTCTCCTTGACGGCTGCTACAAAATTTCAAACTTTCAGGGATAAAAACTCATAGACTGAACCCGGAGAGGTTTATCAGCTTGAAGAGATTATTTACATTTACTATACCAAGAAATGTACTGTCGGAAATTGTTATGAGAATTGTGGATGAACCCACGATCTTCATCTGAAACTGCGCAGGTGACAGCGTAAGGTACGCCAGATAAGCTTCTTCCGCTAGTTTTGATGAGGCGAGGGCAACGTTAATGGTAAGGTTTGAGGAGGACAGGTTAGAACTGATGTAGGAGATGTTCCGGCTGTGCAGGGGGATGTAGAGTGACATGTTTGCCCTGTCCGGAGTGGAAAGTAATGCAGGGTTTAACGATGTCCTTCCTGAATAGGTATCCAGCGCGGCATATACTGCCCCAAGTTCTCCCACAACCGTTACTGAGGATGAGGGATTGGCGGCATACAGTGATATGTTGGTAATCCCGGAAAGATTTGTGTAGTTCATGAATGCTCCCATATACTGCATCATGCTGCTATTAACGCCTGTACTGAATAGCGAAAGGAGACTCAGTCTTGAGATCTCAAAGACCGAGAAACCCTTGTAAGTGATCGGTTCAGTCAGGACGGTAGACGAAACGTTCAGCTTTAGGCTGGATTTACCAGAAGCAATTGTAGTCAGCGATGCCTGAAGGACCAGACCTGCGCTGCCGTTCACTGCAAAAGGATAATATGCTGTCCCATTGTGGGATATCATTGCCACAGCCGTCACGTTCGACGGCAGAAAGTTAACGGGATCCGAAGACCGTGAATCGGCGCTCTGCAATTGCATAATCACGTAAACCCCGGGGACTATTACCATAACGGCAACAGCAGCCACAAGCACATATTTTATGGACGAATTCATGTATACTTTAAGTTATCGCTACCGGGTAGATAAATATGGCTAACTGTGAGCAAAAAGCATCCCGAAATAATGCTCCACATAATAATATTCCATATGCATCCTAATTCCGCCCGCCTGTAGGAATCCCCTCATTATTAGAAGGTTCCAGAAGCTATCAGGTTTTCCTTCATTGACAATGGATTCCGGAATTTCTAGGGATCTTGAGAAATTGTTCAGCCGAAACATGTCCCGCACAGCATCGTCATAGATTTTCGCGGCAGGTGAATAGCCATAAGGGCCATCTGCAGCATGCGTGTGAGCCATGTCTGCGCTTAATACCATTGAAACCTGTCTGTCATATTCATTCAGTACCTTGAACAAGATCCTGCCAAATTCCACAAGTTCTTCTCTCCTGTTGAATCTGGGCTGGCCCATCATGACTAAATCTCCTCTTGGAAAGAACTGGAGCGGTATCAAGGTCCCGAAATCAATGGGGAAGGTGGACTTAGGCCCAGACCCGGTTGCAAAGGTAACCCTTTCAACAAGTTCCGGGTTGGAATCGGCAATTATCCCGGCAAGTTTCCTGTCATTCCTGTATTTGCCACGTATAACTCGGGTCGCTACCCTGAAGCTGCCTGCAAAATTCTCCGTCATGATAATGCCGATATTCCTGCTCAGCCCCAGACCATGCGGCGAGATGACGACCATAACTTCTGAGTTATCCATGCTGGCAGATTCGGCAATCTTTTCCGCCATTACCCTGCTGTCCTCATCGGGCAGATCGATCAGCTCATCTCCGTGTGGAATCCAGTATGTGGCCTTCAGAACCATGGGTAAGAAGAAGGGGGCTGCTAATAAAAACTTGGCTGATCAGGTCTGTTGCGTATTGAAAAAAAATTGAGTTGTTAGAGAATACTTAGCAAGACGGCATTGTGAGCGTGCCGTGGTGATCCTTTCCAATAAGGGTTACGGAGAAAATAGCAGGCATTGCTGGAATATATGGAAAAATACAACTTAGCTGTGCGTTG
>JAKATM010000045.1 GCA_021818765.1 Thermoplasmata archaeon
CCTGTTTATTTATATACCCCCTCCCCATGTTTTTGCTGTCCGAAAAGGAAATCTTTGTTGGACAGTCGAAATGTGTGAGCAGGATTGTCATTGAAAACCTAAAATACGTTCTTAGGTTGCAAATAAGAAATTGGTGAGAATTATGACGACCCTAAATCATGTTAGAAATGATGAATACATCAAAGTTCAACAAAGAGTGTGAAGCAATGGAAGGCGATGAAAACTTTGAAGAAACGGTTTTACAGGAGAGAACCCGGCTTGGTAATGAAAGAAGAAAGCAGAGGGATACTGCTAGGTTGGTCTGGGCTTCAAAACCAAGAAAGGAGCCATCGGCAAAAGATCTGACGTTCCAAACTGCCGAGGTTGTTTATCCAAACAGTGCAACTGGAGCTCTTGGTAGCTTCCTTGAAAACGAGAAACAGAGTATTCCGGATGCACCTAATAGAATGATATGGGGAGATAATCTACTAATAATGCAAGCACTTCTTTCACAGGGCTACGAAGGTCAAATCGATCTAATTTACATTGACCCTCCTTTTAATACCGGGGAAAATTTTAATTTTCCGAACGATGTGAAAATTGGAAACAAAGAGTTTGAGATGGAGCTGCCGATAAGCGAGCGGCTTGCCTATACTGATACCTGGGAAAGGGGTATTGACTCATTTTTGGATATGCTATATCCAAGACTGCAACTCATGAAGAGGCTACTAAGCAACAAGGGAGCGATATACGTGCATTGCGATCAGAATGCATCTCATTACATCAAAATAATTATGGACGAGATATTTGGAAAGGACAATTTCCGGAATGAAATAATTGTCAGGAGAATACGCAAAAACATTAGGGAAAGGGAACGTGTTCCGTCACTTAATGTGGCTGTTGACTATATACTGTTCTACGCAAAATCATCGGAACATTTGATTGAACCTGCCATAAAGGAAGTGAAGAAACCCGATAGATGGCATTCATTCGAGGCTCCTGGCATAAGAAATGGGATGGATTATGAGTTATTTGGTTATAGACCAAACCCAGGAAATCACTGGCGCTGGACCAAAGACAGGGCTGAAGAAGCCATAGCCGAAGGTAACCTGAGATCTAATCCAAGTACTGGTAAACCTGAATACTTTATCCCATCATCTGATTATGCACTGAGGGACAGTTTATGGGACGATATCACCGCTTATTCTTTTACACAGGGATATCCCACAGAAAAAAAAGAGGACCTTTTGGAGCTAATCATAAGGTCTTCATCCAGTGAGAACAGTCTCGTTGCAGATTTCTTCTGTGGATCAGGCACTACTGCTGCAGTGGCAGAGAGATTGAAGCGCAGGTGGATAACCACGGACTTGTCAAAAACTGCAATCCAGGTCACCAGATCACGTCTGGTATACCAAAGGGCAAATCCATTCATAATAGAGAATCTTGGTAACTATCAACGCCAGCTCATTTACCTTCACGAGGTAAAGCTTCGGGAGATGTATGATATAATTCTTAATCTGTACGGTGCAACCCCGAGGGATGACAGGCCAGGCATAGGAATAAGCAACACAGACAGGAATACCCTGGTTTACGTGTGTGAACCAGACCGCCCCATGACGGCGAGGAAGGCTGTGGAACTTTCCAAGGATGCTTTAGCGCTGGACGGCCGAGGTTACAGAAACCTTGTAATCCTGGCATGGGACTATGACTACAATTACGATGAGGATCTCAGAAAATTGAGCTCCAACGTGAATGCAAAAATTGATTCAAAAATAATTCCCTCTGATGTATATAAATACCTCAGAAGCACAAAGGTTGGTGATCCATCTCTTGCTGACAAAATTACCTTTTACCAGAAACCATATCTTAAGGTCTCTGAGCCTGAGGTGATTGATCAGCGTGGTGACGAAGCTGTAGTCAAGATATCAATTGAGCAGTATGTAGTGATGGATAACCCCATAAGGGATGAAGAGAAGAAGAAAGAAGCAGAAGAGCTTCTCAGACAGAATTATGCCTACCTCATCGATTTCTGGTCCGTTGACTGGGATTATGATTCCACAACTTTCAAGAGCATGTGGCAGGCAATCAGGAACCGCAAGTCAAAGGATCCAGTGATTACAACGGCCGATTTCAGGGTCAAAAGGGGAAAGGAATATAACATAGCAATCAGGGTTGTTGACGTTTTCGGCAACGATGCTTCCGCATCCAAAAAGATCAATGTGAGGTAGCATTATGTCTCAGAAAGCTTCTGACAAGCAATACTTCGCAAAACACCCCCTCGCGCAGAGAATAATGAAAGAAGTTGAAACATGGTCCGAAAACGGATACGCCTCTCAGGATGGGAGGAACATAACACCTGTAACAAGGGAACTCCTAGAATACTGGTTCAACACGGAAATTCATGAGAGTACAAGATTTCATCTTTCCCAGAGAAGGGCCATAGAAACTATAGTCTACTGTTATGAGGTGCTTGGTGCTCCAACACCCGGAGAACTTTTCAACTTATTTGATGGCGAAGAGATCCAAGGAAAAGGCATAGAAAAGGAGCTGGAAAAAATGACATTCCCGAGGTTTGCCATCAAGATGGCGACTGGCACAGGAAAAACGTGGGTGATTAATGCTTTGACTGTCTGGCAGTACTTCAACAAACTGAAACACGACGATGGACGTTTCTCGCCATACTTCCTGCTTGTGGCGCCAGGAAACATAGTATATGAGCGCCTGCTTGACAGTTTCCTCGGAAAGGTGAAAGATGGAAAAAGGGACAAGCTGACGTCCGACCTGGAAAACGATCTGTTCATGCCGGAATCATGGCGGTCGGAATTTGACCTGAGGATTTACACCAAGGATGATATCACTGGACACACCCAGCCAACTAGCGAACCATATGTAATGATCACAAACTGGCATCAACTAATTGACGTCACCGGCAGGGAAAGAACGATCTCGGAAGACCTGGGAATAGAATTCAGAGAAGACCGTGACTCCTTCAGGGTTCAGAATTTCTATGAGTTCCTGACTGCAAACGACTCCCTCGTTGTAATAAACGATGAGGCACATCACCTGCACAATGCATCGGACAAGGAAATGAAGAGGTGGCAGGAATCAGTTGAAAGGCTATACGCAAATATCAAAGATAAACAGGGCAGACCGTTTATCCAGTATGATTTTACGGCAACACCATATGCAATCAACGGCAAGAAGAAGGAGTGGATGAAGCATGTCATCTATGACTATGGACTCGTCGAGGCCATGAATGACATGCTGGTAAAGCAGATATTCATAGAGAAAAGTTCCTATCTTTCTGAAAAGATTGAAAATCTGTCCGAGAACGAGAAATTCACTGTCACGGCACACAAAGACGAGGCGCAGAAAATCCTGAGCTTGAGCGATGTCCAGAGACACATGCTGCATGTTGGCTACGAGAAACTGCAGCAGCTGGAAGATGACTTCAGGAAACTGGATATTCAGAAGAAACCATTAATGTTCATCGTAGCAGGCGACAACGCTGAAGCAGAGGAAATATCAGGATATGTGAAACAGCTCGCTGGAGATGAAGAGGGAACACACGTGCTTACCATACACAGTGATAAGAAAGATAGTCTGTCAGAGGATGAGTACAAGAGCCTTAAGGAGAAAATATTTGCCAGCGACGCTTATGAGAGTAAAGTCAGAGTAATTGTTAGCGTTATGATGCTGAAGGAGGGTTTCGACGTGAGAAACGTTTGTGTACTTGTGGTGCTCAGGCCCTCAGATTCCGACCTACTGACAGAGCAAATCATAGGAAGAGGAATCAGGCTGATGTTCACGGAGGATGAATACTGGGAACCAAAGCTTCAGAACATGGAATTGTTGAGGAAGAACGAGCCTCTCATCAACTCATATGATTTCCTTTTCATAGTTGAACATCCGAAGTACAACCAGATATATACTGATCTGAAAAATGCTGGTGCTTTGCTTTCTTCCGGCGAATCAAAAACCCTAGCACTTGACTCCAAGCGTATTCTGGTAACGATAGATGAGAGCAGAATCGCAGAATTTGATCTATGTTGGCCCGCATCATATCGGGACACTGTTCAGGAAGAAATCGATTTCTCATATTTTGACGTGAATGAACTGCAACCATGTCCGGTGCCGTTTGATCAGCTCGAACCTAAATCAATTATAATAACCGATTTTCACCCACAGACCAAGTTCATGCAGGACTGGAATATGGAAGAAAAAGATTTCAGCTATACCAGTTTTCTGAGAAATGCCACGCTTGAGATCATAGGTGGAAGCAGGAATATGAGCTGGCTCACAAGATACTTCAGCGAAATAGCCGCAATGACGGACAAGTATGTTTCAGGAATCCTGTTCGGGCGGAAGATCGACTTTAACATCCAGGACAATGCCGTTAAGTTGAGGAATTTCCAGCTTCTAGAGTTTATTGTAACTAATCTGAGGAAAGGAATAACACGATTCATTTCGAATAAGAGGGCAGTGAGTTCAACGGTGGTTGAGTGGGTCTCCCTATCAACATACCGCGAGTTGAAAGTTTCCATTGAGAGATCGCTCAGGACGAGAAGGTGCATCTATCCGTACCTTGACTTCGGACCAAGGGGGGGCTTTGAAAAGCGTTTTGCTGAATCTGTTTTGGAGAAGGATTCGGGTGTTTCAGCGTATGTTAAACTTGATCAATACGTTCACAGGTTCTCCATAGCCTATCTGGACAGCAAGGGTTTCATAGGGAGATACTACCCGGATTTCCTGATTAAAACGGGTGACGCTATGTTCATTTTTGAGACCAAATCAGAGAAAGATGCATACAACGATATTGACGTTAAGTCGAAGATGATCGCGGCCCAGCAGTTCTGCAGAACTGTATCAAATGCAAATAATCATCCAGAGAATCAACCTAAAACCTGGAGATACGTTCTTTTGCCTGAAAACATTGCCAATGAGTTGGAGGGGCACAGCTTCAAGTCCATTGTAGAACGCGCCGAGTCGTTCATGTCAAATCTGCTATGGTCTGTCAGGTAGCGCGTGTAAATACCTCATGAACCCACCAACGGTTAGTCTTGATATGATTGAGATATTCGGAGAGCCGCAGAAGGTTATAGAATATGCTAACCCCTCTGGACCACAATGGGACAAAGAAATGGGGATGCGGATACTGGTGGAATTTCACCCCCTATGACAGCAGCCGGATGGCATAAAAACGTTTCCGCAATGGCATGTGCTTGGCAAGATAATCAACTCACATGTTTTACCGCCAGTCCGTTAATAAGGATTGCCACGAAGGCATGAAGATATTTCGCAATCATGGATTTGAGAGACCTCAGGGAATTGTGCAGAGAGCTACTCTTAAAGTTGACAGAAATTCCTGACCGGGGTTTTATATACTTTTTACCGGCATTACGAAGGTAGGTTTAGTTGACAATCACTTCTTATCTGGATCATATCTTATTTTCCTATGCGCGCATGCGATTACCAGTCTGGCTCAGCTAGCCTTTGTGTAAGTGATTCTATCCGTAGTCTTCCCCTGCTCTCCTGCCTACGATCTTCCGAACTCCTGTCAATTTCTGATATGGTAAATACTCTTTAAAAGCCAACTTCATTACGAATTTTCTCTGAGATTTCATCTGGACTCAGTGCGTCGGTATTGAACTCAACTTGGTTGACCCCTGCATGCGAAGGAAAATCAGTGAATTCGAGGTTGCACTGATATCTTTTCCAAAAGTCTCTTGCGTATGATTCTAGCATTCCAGCATTCCTTTGTTTAACTCTTTTGATGCAGATATCTTCTGAGCATCCAAGAAGAAATAAGCTAAGATTATATCCTGCATTCTTCAGTTTATCGCACCAAACCTTCGGTCTAAAGGTTGCATCGTTCCCATATCCTATCTCAACCAACACGATTTCCTCAGTAAGTCTCTCTAGGTCGGAGTAGTGCCTAGGCTCTGTACTTCCAAAGCGGTCATCTCCCCACTCAGCGTCAAGATTAACAATGCGTACTGAAGTATTGGTTTGCAGTTTTTTATGAAGATATTTGATTACCGATGTCTTTCCAGCCCCAGGTGGACCACGCAAAATAATTGCATGCCTAATTGCATTTTTCTTCATAATCTGCCCACATCGCTATCCTCTGATCTCAGCAAGCAACACTTCCTTTTTTGACCACAGAAAGGGTCTGATATCATAGGTTTTCATAGCCATTATCAGGCTCTCATCGACGCTGACAGCTTCATCATTGAGCACACCAAATGACACCGTATCATGGCCCCTGAGAGCCGCTACATCACTCCAGGACATTATGAAAAGGGATATCCACTGCCTTATCGGCCTGCCTATTGCCTGCATCACGATGTCACGGTGAGCTGACTGTATTAGGAAATGAAATGGCTGGTAGAGGCCACTTCTACCGATCAGCCCAAACCCCGTGGAATACCGGATCTCGTTCTTCTGCAGGAATTCCTCTACCTCTTCCTTGAAGACTGTCGAAACGGTCCTGGAGGTCAGGTAATACAGGTCATTAATAGCAAGAATTGCACGTATTATATTGTTCTTGGCAATTGGGAAATTTTCATAGGTAGTAATGACTGCAATCTCGGAATTATCCAACTTAGCACCATTCTGTCTGAGTATTGTTTCCACAAGTTCCTTTCTCCTTCCTCTCGAAACATCAATTCCGATTGTCTCAAGCTCTGAGATTGTGTCCCCTCCATCGGAAAGAAGGATTTTTTTATCCTCTGTCTCTTTCATGAAAAGCTGGATTGTATCGTTGTCCCGATCTAGAAAAGGAGTAGTAATTTCAACATAATCGGTTTCGTTTATCTTTTTAATTTCAACCCTGCTTCTGAGCCATTTTGCATATTCGTCAATCATCAAAGCGACAGTGGATACTTCCATCATAGACCTCCAATCATAACTGGCTTATCAACTACATGGCATAGGTCCATAAAATAGTATGATAAACGAGTCAAAGGATAAAATAGGTTCGGGTCAATGTCCAGTGGGATAGACCAGCTGGTTCCCCATCCTTCAACATAGTAATGGAGGTGATTTTCTCCAGTGTCCCGCCCTTCCAGGGCCGAGAATAAAGATAGAGGTGCACTTCCTTGTGGGTTGATATGATTTTTTCCTCCTATACACATCCTCAGTAGCAATACTCCTTTTTCATAGAGTTCGGCCGCTTGGATCTTGTTTCGCTTTTTGATTGCGTGATAGAAGTTTAGAGTGAATTCAATAGTTCCATCCAGCGACAGGAGAGGCACAACAGTATGGGTACCCGGGGAAGGAAACATGTATGACTGGTTTCCATTTCTCTTCTTTTCGATCATTATTAGGTTATTCGCCTCATCTTGCGATAGTTCCATAATTTACTCTCCTTTCATAGTGCTGCCAAATAACCTGATGCCTTCACAGGTCCAACATCATTGTTGCATTCTTTGGTTGCTCCGCAAGCACATATTACATGTCGTTTGATCTTTCCTGTTTCCTCTGATAAATTATTCAATGATCCTACCTCTTCTATATTTTATGAATAAGAACGCACACGCTGGCACCACAAAGACATCGAACCCTATGTTTATTACAGAAAACACCTCGAACCCGTAAAGATGTAGCCTGATTATAGCCAGTGTCGCACCCGCGAAGGGAAAGATTACTCCAAGCAGATAGAAGATGTTAACAGATTTTGCGAGCCCCACGCTTAATATAAGGTAGATGGTTCCGAACACGACACCGGCTCCGGAAAATCCCTGTCATCCATAAGGCTGGCAGAAAGGATCGATCCAGGCTTCTCCGTCGACAGGATCGTTTTCACCGTGAAGGAATTCCTGTCACTTGTCAATTCAGGCCTTCCTCCAGGATCAGTGATAGTGTTCGACGATGCAGGCCTGGGGATCAATGCAAGGCTCTGGCAGGAGATGTCCGCACGTGTGTTCGGGATGCTGACTCAGGGATTCAGGTACAAACAGATTCTCACATTCATCACTGTACCTGATGAGACGTTCATTGAGCGGCAGTCAAGGAAGCTTGTTCACATAAGATTCGAGTCGACCGATGTTCAGGGCCTCATGAAGATGAAGCTGCTCTCGCGTAACGCATTCGATCCGGAGCATCCGCTTGCAAAGTTTCCCAGGATCCGCAGAGGAATTTCGGAGATAGTCGTGAAGATGGTGAAGTTCCAGCTGCCCTCCAAGGATCTGTGGGAGAAATACGAGGCAAAGAAGAAGGAATACATGGAATCCAGGTTCAAAGAATTCCAGGAGGAGCTGGAACTGCTTGACGGCGGCAACCTTGTAATGAAGAACGGAAGACCTGCTGTCAGGGTCCAGTGCGACGAGTGCGGATACGAGTGGGATTATTCCGGCCACAGGGCGGTTGCAAGATGTCCAAACTGCGATCACCGCGTGTACGTGGCTGAGATGGAGGAGAAGGAACCCACAGGCACAAGGGTGAAGTGCAGGCACTGCGGCTACGAATGGACATATACGGGAGGGGCAAAGAGGACGGTCTGCCCGAACTGCGAGGGTTATGTGAACACCGGCAGGGATATTGCCGAGGTGAAACAGGAAGAGGATCCGCTGGATCCCATGAACACTCCCGCAAGACCTGGCATGACAAAGGAGGAGATCTTCGACCTCATGGCCTCGAAGCTGATACGGAAGGGTGAGAAGATAACTCCCGAAATGAAGCGGATGATAGAACATCTTGCAGAGATGACGGCAAAGGAGCTTGAGAAGAAGCCCGGGAATGAGGGTGATCATGATCCGGGCAGGGATGAGAAGAAATGATGTCATGCAAAGACCCATGTAACACCGGCATGACACCGCCGGAAATTACAGGGAATGGGATATCCGGAGAGGAGAATGTCATGCCGCGGCGGCTGCTCTCCTATCCTATTATTATATATACATGAATCAAAGGGAGATTCAGGGTCGATTTTCTGGCTGCTTTAAATACCGGAGTTTGAAAAGATCAATTTGAAAAAGGAAAAACACAGGATAAAACTAAGGAGGAGAAGGGATGAGTACAGTAAAACGCAATAAGAAGACTCCCGCAGGGAAGCTGAGGAGAGCTGACGATGCGTTCCACCTCAAGCTAAAACATGTCCTTGGAGGATTATCTTTTCTGTCTTTGCTTGCTGCATTCGAGGTGTTCTCAATACCTGCTGCAAGTGGTATTATTGAATTGTTTGAGCTGACAAAATTATCGGCTGCTGAAGTATGGTTTGGAACTGCAGCATTTACGGGATTTGCTGCGGTGTATCTCCATCGTGAGGAACAGGAAAAAGATTTATAATGACTTATCATGGCAGGACTATGTATAGGCACTCTGACAGGATAGATATTATAAAATACATCAGTATGGTAGGAATGCTTGGTGGACTTTTCCTCATACTCCTTGGCATTGGGATAATCTGATTCATCAATCGCCGAATTTTTTCCCCTGAGCTCAGCTGGGATCCCACACTCGAGAGCCTACGAAACAGGTTACACATTTTTCTCTCCACGCCCGAAATGAAAGGATTTTTAGATGATTCGGCGAATGACGGTTATGATGTAACATAAATTATGGCCACAATTTGGTCCATGCCATGTATGATTCATAGGATTAATCACGTGGTAATGATGGTTTCCATGTTTTCTATGTGCTAGACGACTGCTTGCGAAATGAAAATATGGCACAATGATGTGATTACTGCCCGTGGACCGTAAAGCTGTCCTACGAATTATAAATTGACGGGAGATAATAATCGTTATTATTACGATCCAATTGCAGACAGTCCATCAACGGAGTAACTTCTGTCTGGTAATCGCTTTACACTCTCGGGGATCATTTACTGACAACATGAGAAAACCTTACTTCTTTTTGCTGCCAGAGAACGCCGAGGCGATTGCAGCCGCCGTTAAAATCAAGATCCCGCCCTTTATTAATCTACCAGCAAGAAATTTATGTCCACAGGCATCCTCAATTGCCCCGATTATGACATCGAGAGCTCCTACAAACGGGATGCCGAACACCAAGCCTGCGAGATCTTCTACTGACTTAGTAATATCTGATCGAAGCTGAAGTTCTCCTACTTGTTTGGCATACTCACAAACCGTTTCAAATTCTGGGTCGTTTCTGAAATCGTCCGCTATGGCGTCTCTCCCAACTTGCTTCACATATTGTTCTAATGAGCCGTATCTTGACCACTGCAACCCTTTTTTAGAAAAATACCGAGCTACCGATTCTGGATTACCCATCTCTGTTCATTTGTTTATCTTCATCTAAAATATAAATAAATCTATTGGGGATCAAATTTCCCCAACCACTTAAGTTAAGTTTTAGAGTAAAACTTAACTGGGTTTAAATACACATCATCCGGATCCGCGTGGTCGCCCTGGAGAAGAGATATGAAAAACGTTAAGTTTTATCATGGACTTAACAGCACGTTGAGAGCCATAGTAAGATCTTCTGAAAAGTTCCAGGTGAGAATACTCAGGCCTTCTGAATTCGAGACCATAAGGG
>JAKATM010000046.1 GCA_021818765.1 Thermoplasmata archaeon
TTTAGTGCCGAGGCTATATTCCCGAGGGGATTAAAACGATCTTTGCAACTGTCGCTACATGCATTTCTCTGCTCATCTCAACTATCTATTCAGCTAAATGCAGAGAGAAACCGGATCCTTTCCTTGCCCATGGGAGATCGACAACCCTCTTTCCATGTTCAATGCACCCTATTTTTGGCTCTCTTGCATGTATATGGGATACCGGAATATATTCGGGTGCCTCCATGTTCTTTCCAAAGTTTCATGAACGCAGTATTGTTTTCTGCATAGTGAGCACTTAATCTTGACCTCTTCTGAAAATCTTTCCAGATGCCAACCTCTTTATCCTCATGATCAGATCTTATCTCCTTCATATACCATGCTCCTAGACATAGAAGCTTCTTGAACCGTTCCTCTGAATACATCTGCTATAATAGAGAGGTAGTTTATTAGTTAACCCTATAGAATTGAAGCGAACCAAAAATCTTATTTTATTGATCGTCCAATCAATATCTGGTTTCAATACTTGTGCCGCTTTCCTTCGGCATGGTAAGGATGGTTTCAATTACAGACGCAAATATCCAAAGCAGCGATACAATCAGCAGAAGTACATCTGGCGCTATCAATACTGAAATAATGAATAACATAGCAGGGAGTAAATATTTCACCACTCCCCATACAAATTTATAAAGATCTATCAACAGGATTACCCGAAGAGAGAGCTGAGTCCTGCGAGTGCATCTTCTTCTGAAGCTGCTGCCTCTTTCTCATCCTTCTTTTCTTCCTTCTTCTTTGACTCTTTCTTTTCCTCGTGCTTGGCGCTTGCAGCTGCAGGAGCAGCGGCTGGCATTGAGGCAGCGTTCTTTATAACTTCCTCAATGTTAACGCCCTTCATGCTGGAAACAAGAGCCTTCAGTCTGGATTCGTCCGGCTTTACGCCGGCACCCTCGAGTACCTTTTTCAGTTTTTCCTCATCTATCTCGCTGCCCGCAGAATGGAGCAGCAGAGCACCGTATACATATTCCATTTCCTTTTTTCCTCCTCTATTTATCCAAACAGGGAACTTAACCCTGCTGAAACATCCTCATCCGTAGATTCACTCTTTGCCTCTTTCTCCGCCTTCTTGCTTTCCTTTCCGGAGGTCTGCTTATTTTCGCTTATGGCTTCCTGAACTGCGGATGCCTCCTGAATCGCTTTCAATATAAATAATTGAATGCTGGATTCATCGACTATACCGGCTTTCAGAGCCAGCGACTCGGCTATAAGCCTTGCCTTCACAATCATATCGGGTATGATCTCTGGAACCAGGAACCCAGCCTCTAGGGCCAAAAGTTTTGCCTTGGCGAAAGACGCTGCAATATCGAGTGAAAGTGATTCGGGCGTAATGCTCAGAACATCGCTGGTGAATATTGTGCCAGATGAATATGCAGCAAGCAGGTTGAGTCCAACCTCAATTGGCTTTATGTCAAGCTTCTGCAGGAGTGAAGCTTTCTCCTTGGATATAACTTCCCCTTTTTTCACTACGACAGATTCCTTCTTGATAACGATTTTGCCTTTTTCAATTGCTGTCTGGAGACCGGCCTTCTGGAACTCGCTTATCATGGGTCCTGGTGGGAAGCTTGTTTCTCCTTCCGGTACAACAATATCATCGGAAGCGGTTTCTCCTCCACGCGGGGACATCATCTGCCTCTTTTTTCTAAGTACATTATTGACAGATGCCGGTTCGCTATTTGTTGTGACAAGTGCAACCTGACCCCTGACCTCTTTCGATAGTCCAGAAATGCCTGGCTTCTTGGATTTCTCGATCGCCTTCAGGAGTAGTGTCAGCCTCATTACCCTGATATTAAGATCTCCCCTGACATCGCGCCTGATATTCTGGAACTGGTTATTCCTCAGACCGTGTATATCGACGATAGCTATCGTGCCCGCATTGTCGATTTCGTTCGACACCTCATCGACTAATTCAACTTTCCAGCTTGCCGGATGCCTCATTCAGCGTCACCCACATTAATCTTTACAGGCTTGCCCATTGTAGTCTTAAGGAAAATCGATGCTATGTTTGAGTCCCCCTTGTCGAGCTTGCTGATTATTCTCTTCACAACTGCACTCACGTTATCAGCAATTTCCTCATCCGGCATTTCCTTTGTACCTACAGGTACATGGAATGTCTTTTTATCCCTTGTCCTGACCCTCACGGTTTTCTTAAGGTTATTTATCATAGGGGTTGGATCCTGTCCTGGTGGGAGTGGTTTAGGCATCTTTCCGCGGGGACCGAGAACCTGACCCAGCGACTTACCGACGGTAGCCATAAGCGTCGATTCCGCTATCATAAAGTCAATCCCGGTTGCAACCTTCTTGAAATCCTTCTTTTTCTCTGCAAAACCGCTTATTTCCTCCGCACCAATTATCTTGTCAGCAACTGATTTTACCTTGGATTTCATTTCATCTGATCCGATAACTGCGACCTTTATCGGTTTACCTCTTCCTTTCGGTAAAAGGATCTCATCGTTGATCCTGTTCTTAGGATCAGAAAGATCAATGTCTTTCAAATTTATTGCAAGTTCAAGACTTTCCTTGAATTTCCTTTCCTTGGAACCTGCCTTCGCCTCTTGTACACTCTTAATTAATTCTGCTTTTGCCAAATCAACACCTCCGTAGTCTTAACGAACCATGCTGGTTCTCCTACAGATCAAACCTTCATCGTCCCTTCCTTAATTAACTTTTGAACCTCTTTAGGGTCCTTGCCCTCAACGTTGACGCCAAGGGAAACGCATGATCCCAGTACCTCCAGCACCGCACTTTTGAGATCCTTTGCAAGCATCCCATCCATCTTTGCCTTGGCCACGCTCTTTATCTGCTCAAGAGTAGCGTTTCCTGCAACCTGTTCTTTCCTCTTGCCCGAACCACTTTCTATGCCGAGCTCTTTCTTGATGAGCGCGGATGTTGGAGGAATCCCGACCTTTATCTCAAAGAGCTTCTTGGCAGGATCAGTAACGACAACACTGACCGGAACCTGCATTCCCTGAAATGCCTTGGTTTTTTCATTTATCTGCTTGATTATGTCGCCAAGATTTAAGCCTAGAGGTCCAAGTGCAGGGCCAAGTGGGGGTCCACTGCTTGCCTTTCCGCCTTCGACCATGACATTAACTGTTTGAGCCATAATAATTACCTTTATGCAGTCGCCTTGATTGTAAAGTGTCTCATTAACCTTTTGCCCGCTTTTTATATTGGCATGATAATAGACGCCGATGTTTTCATGTTGCTGTGGAATATCTCATTTTTTATTCCATCGCGAGATTCTCGCCCCTTATACTGTGTCCTGAAATCAAAATTTATTATATCCTATTACATCGTCTCAGCGCATAGGGGAGGACTCGTAACTGAAAGTTGAAATTCTGGACGGGAGAAGGTTCCAAAAATCACCGGATGGAGTCTGTATTCTGGTTGATGTTTTCAGGTCCACCAGCTCCATACCGATTCTCCTGTCAAGAGGGGCAGAATACATAATACCAACGAGAACAGTCAAGGAGGCGAGGGAATTGCGGAAAAAGATACCAGATGCCCTGCTGATTGGAGAAAGGTATGGCTTTAAGATAGTCAGGTTTGACTTCGGCAATACACCGTCACTCCTCTGGACAATTGATGTGACTCATAAAGTGATCATATTCACCTCAACGAACGGAACCAAGGTTCTCAACAGGATAAGCGGTGCTGATGCTGTCTATACGTCATCATTCATAAACCATGAAGCGACCTGCAATAAGGTCAGGAATGCAGGCAAGGTTCAGATTTATGTATCCGGCAGGCCGGACGGTAAGGCGGAAGAGGACGAATTATATGCTAATTTTCTAGCGGCAGACCTGGAAGGCAAGGAACCCGATCCTCAGAAGGCAATAGAAGAAGTGAAAAGGTGCAGCGGTGCAAGAAGGCTAAAATTAATGGGATTCGAGGATGACATTGAGGCTTCGCTTCGTTTCAACAGTGTCGATTTTGCCGTTAGATATCTTAATGGAAAAATCATCAGAGATAGCTGATATTCTCCTTTCCATATCTTCCAAGCCTGACCTGGTAAAGATCTGATATCAGTACCCTGGCCCATTTCATTTTTCTCTTTTTTAAATCTAAATCGGCGCCTGCCTTAACAACAGGGCTATTGAAGTCATATCCAAATATCGTAATTTTCCGTGCCCCAAGGAAATGTGCAAAGAATACAGATCTGTCGCCGTCCGTGAAACCGCCGAAGTTCGTCGTATAGCCAAGGCTTTCTACCTGGCATGTGGGAACCACCGGGCCGGGGCACAGGTCAAATGCATGCATTATCTTCTCGATATTGTCCCCATGCGCATGAACCAGGCATATTGCACCACTTCTCGAATATTGCGTTAGCTTCGTAAGATCTCCATCCAGATCAGTGACGATGAAATCTGGGAGCCTTTCTTCATTGTAAGTAGCAATGGCGCTTCCGCTCACTATGACAATGTCTGCATCGGTTATCTTGACCTTGGCCAAATCGCTTTCAGCTGGTCCAATAATAATAGAATCCCGCCCTATATACCTGGAAAGATCTGGTATCTTACGCCTTAGTACAAGATACTCCGTATTTAGGAGGGCGGCAGATTCAAAGTCAAGGTATCTGTCAAGAGCTAGGTCATCCAAAATCTTTGGATAAAGTTCATCTGAAATTTTCTTTGCGGCAGGATCAACCGAGTCGCTAAAATTATTCTTTTCCATGGAAAATGCTGTTCTGGAGGTTGCTGACAGGGGTCGGGTTCTGTTTCTCAGAGTAATATTTGTGCGCAACAGATGATACCACTGCGACTATTATGCCCAAAATAAGCAGAGAAATGTTCATCACAGCAGAGTTAAACGGTATGAATTTCAAGATGTACCTTATGTAATTAATCATACCATACACGATGAAGCCCACAGATAAAGTGAATAGGAGGACATAGATGTTCTTGCTTATTCCACCCTTCCCGTTAAGCAGCATCTCGACACCGATTCCACCTTCCCTTGCAACAATAGCTCCATAAATCCACCATGTGAAATATGAAATGAAGACAAGAACCTGGTCCAGAAATATTGTCTTTCCGGAGACCGTAGAACTATACGCAATAACATAACTGGCAGCAATTCCTGCGAATACGAGCGAGAAAGCAATAATATACGATATGAAGGAAACCCTCGTTTCCTCAGCATATTGCCTGAAAGACTTGACCAGTTTCAGGAACCTTTCGCTAACCTCGAATGCACGCTCAACGAAATATGCCCCGAGAATCATTGATACAAAGGTCAGCGCAACGGCGCTTGGTCCACCTATTGAACCAACTCCCCCAGGCGTAAGAAGGCTGTAAATTATAAACGATAGAGATACTAGCCCATAAGTAAGGAAGACGAGTCCCAGCGGAATTTGGAACTTATTTGCTATCTTCTTATCCTTCAGTGCTTTTACTATGTAATAATAGACGGATTCAATATTCTGGTTGTGCCTAACTATTATGTGCTTCACATAACGTATCTTTATTCTTGAAAGAATAAGGGGCATTATGTAGTCATCCTCAGCACCGTCTGTCACCAGGATGACATCGTCAAATTTCTTGAATTTAAGGACCTCATCGATCTGGGATGCTATTATCTCGTCGGACCTTGCTCCAACTTCCTCGTCACCTGTTATCAGGGCTATTTCGACATCCTGCCCTTCTTTCTTCAGGTCGTCAAAAGCTTTCAGCGCACCGAAGAGTGCATTTGCATCTGAATCTTCTGGATCTAGAGATATGAGCTTCATGGCTGCCTCATAGCAATCAGAATAACCAATCACCGGCCCGGGCACCGATGCCTTCTCGCCATAATCGTTATCCCGATCTACATTCAATATGAGGGTTGTCATTAAGCTTAATACCTAGATAGATCAGCTAAGCTAAATTGTATATAACTATTTTTCGTATGAAAAAACTGTATTTTATTGAAATTGAAAAAAGAATGGTTACTTCGTCACAAAGTAACCGGCGCTCTTCTGTCTTGCCACTCTTTTGGCATAACCCTTGCTTGTGAGTTCTTGCAGAGCGGCAGCGACGATAGCCTTACCAACAGCAGCTGCCTTCATTATATCGTCAGCTGTCTTCAGCTTATCCTCAGTCGATGCCCCAATCTTCTTCATAGCGTTGTAAACCTTTTCAGCGTTTGGACTAAGATCACCCATTAATTCACCGGTGGAAGGAAATCATATATTCGTATATATACATAACCTTATATTTAAAGAGTAATACACTTTTTCTGCCTCTAATATTAGAGTGTCATAAATTTTAAATTTGGTCGTACCAGGATATCTATATTCGTCAATTGACGATGCCTACATCGTTAATTTTTTTATATATGCTGTGCATATCCTGACAGGTGTTTAGTTGTCTGGTATAGTATCTTGTGGATCATACATTCCAAAGTACAGGATAAAACCTGACGAAATCGCAAGGGTTTGGGGTGAAGATCCGGAAAGCATAAGAAATGGCATATATATTTTAAGCAAGTCAGTACCGTCCCCTGATGAGGACGTTGCGACAATCTCTGTGGAAGCAGCTAGGAATGCAATGGTCCGTGGAAATATTTCACCCGGAAATATCGGCTCCATCTATGTCGGATCTGAATCTCATCCTTACGCCGTCAAGCCTACAGCAACGATTGTAGCATCAGCAATAGGGGCAAGCTTCAACATGTTTGCTGCTGATTACGAATTTGCATGCAAGGCAGGTACCGCAGCGATGCAAAATGTGAAGGCAATGGTCGATTCAGGCATGATAAAATATGGAATGGCCATTGGTGCCGATACGTCCCAGGGGGCTCCTGGCGATGCCCTTGAATATTCAGCTTCGGCGGGTGGCACCGCAATGATCATCGGAAAAGAGAATGTTATAGCAGAGATCAATGGCACCTTATCCGTAACTTCAGATACACCTGATTTTTGGAGGCGTGAGGGGCAGCCTTATCCAACTCATGGAGAGAGATTCACAGGGGAACCTGCATATTTCAAGCATACCATTGGAGCAGCAAAAAAGATGATGGAACGCGTCGGCACCACTCCCAAGGATTACAAGTATGCAGTATTCCACCAGCCAAACGGAAAGTTCCCGACAAGGGCTGCAAAACAGCTTGGTTTTGCAGAAGACCAATTCAAGGACGGCCTCCTGACGCCGCAGATTGGAAACACATACTCCGCTGCAATGATGACGGGCCTGTCGGCAATTCTCGACATAGCTGAGGCCGGTGATCGTATATTAGCGGTGTCATTTGGATCTGGTGCAGGTTCAGATGCTTTTGATTTGACAGTTACAGATCAGATAGATACTATGGATCGTAAGGCCGCTCCGACCATACGCGAATTACTCAGCAAGGTACTATGGGTCGATTATGCGATATATGCGAAGTTCAAGAAAAAAATAGTGACAGGTGATAACATTGAATGATGTTTACATTATAGGTGCAGGAGAGACAAAATTCGGGGAACTATGGGAGAGATCGCTGAGGGAGCTTGCCACAGAAGCAGGGCTTCGCGCAATTGAAAGTGCAGGTATCTATTCCAAGGACGTTGAGGTGCTCTATGGAAGCAACACGCTTGGTGGAGCGATCAATGCACAGAACGACATTGGGGGGCTGATATCTGATTTTACAGGACTTGCACACAACAATATTCCGGCGATATCAGTCGAGGCATCGACAGCTTCGGGCGGAGCCGCAGTCAGGGAAGCATACCTCGGTATCAGGTCCGGAGAGTACAATGTTGCAGCAGTAGGCGGAGTTGAGAAGCTGACTGATCTTTATGGATCCGAAGTACTGGATCTTACAAGCACTCTCCTGGACAGCGAATGGGAGGGCTTTTTTGGTGCCACGCCAGCAGCAATTGCTGCACTTGTAGCCCAGAAATATATGAAAGATTTCAATGTTGATCACGAAAGCCTGGCAATGATGTCAGTCAACGATCACATGAATGCTTCAAAGAACCCGGATGCCCATTACAGGAATGTGCTGACAGTCGAGGGAGCCGTATCGTCTACGATGGTGGCAGAGCCACTTGGCATGATGGATTGCAGCCCCGCGAGCGATGGAGCGGCAGCCATCATACTTGCTTCTGAAGAGTACGTAAAGAAGAACAAAATTCACGGGATCAAGATACTCGCATCCGCCGTTGCACAGGATTATCTGGCGTTGCACAGCAGGAAATCTGTATACCGGTTCGACTCAACAGTCGTGGCTGCCAGGAATGCCTTCAAGAAGAGCGGGCTCAAGCCTGACGATATATCGTTCGCTGAGATTCATGACTCATACAGCATCTACGGGCTCATAGAGCTTGAGGATCTGGGTTTTGCCAAGAAGGGAGAGGCAAAGAAACTGCTTCCTGATGACATTAAGCTTGACGGTAGGATTCCAGTCAATCCTTCCGGCGGCCTTAAGGCAAAGGGAAATCCGTTCGGGGCCACAGGCGTTGGCCAATTTGTCGAGGCATTCCAGCAGCTCAACGGCAAGGCAAAGGACAGGCAGGTAAAATCTCCTGCGAATGCCCTTCTGCACAGCATGGCCGTCAGTGGTTCCACCTCGGTTGTTCACATACTGGAGGGGAACTGATATGGGAGAACTTTCGAGATTCTGGAGAGAATCAAACCACAGGTACAGAATGATTGCCATCAAGTGCGGGAACTGCAATGAAGTCTACTTCCCACCGAGGGATGTGTGTCCAAAGTGCCACAGGGAATCTATCGGGAAGATGCAAGAGACCCAGCTTAGCGGGAAGGGAGAGATTGTGTCATACACAATTGTGCATGATGCTCCACCTGCATTCATGCGGCAGAGACCTTATGTACTTGCGCTGATTAAACTTGATGAAGGGCCAACCATAACGGGACAGATTGTTGACGCCGATCATGGGGCTTTGGAGATCGGTAAGCGCGTCAGGAATGTATTCAGGAAGGTTAGGGAAGATGGGAAGAGCGGGATCATCCAGTATGGATATAAGTTCGTCCTTGAGGAATAGATCCTTATATATACCTGAATACGCATAATTAAGCCGAACATTTTGCTGCCCGGTTATATCCCAGCTGACCAGAATAGGGATCATTACTACATGATCCGGAGCCAGAGAAAGAGACGCAGTGCCCTTTCTTATGTACTCCTTGTCACCTATATCCTGTCCATAGTGATGCTTTTGCTCAGTTTTGCATATCTTGTTTCACTTGGCGGCCTGCCACTCGGTGCATATCTCAAGGAGCAGGCAAGCCCGTATTTCTTTGTACTCCTCCTTCTTGTTTATCTGCCATCAACAAGCATCCTGGCTATTGTTATATTCATAATACTGGGTTACGCCCTCATATTTGCCGCGTTGGGCACTGGTTTCAATTCAACAGTACCGCCAATTGAAAGTTCAAACGGCTTTTTTTCCATGATGGCACCGGTTCTACTCATTCTCTCCATCATAATAACTGCAGCCGAGGAAGCGGCAAATATACCTATCATTGGGCAGGGGACAGCAGTTACCGCAGGGTATAGCAGTTTCGTGAATCTCATATACGCGCCTTTTGTTGAGGAGTTTGGGTTCAGGATACTTCCGCTCGGTATACTCACGTTTATTCCCTTCATGTTACATGTGAGGCAACCTTCGGACATTGGCAGCAATAAGGCAAGATATCTTGTTTCACCTGTCAGGTCATTCCTCCTGTATCTTGTTTCGCCGGGATATTACAGATCCAGGTATGGCGGACGAAGTCGAGGTGTAGATCTTATACTTATTCTTATTACAAGTGCCTTATTTGCCTATGCGCATGTGTATTACGGTGCATGGAGCTGGGGGAAGATTTTTCCCACTTTCATGGATGGCATTATACTTGCAGTCGGTTACCTGAAGTTTGGCCTGTATGTTGATATTCCATTGCACTGGTTTATTAACGACTTTGCGGGACTCGAGCTTGTAGATCCATCCTCGCTTGGGTTTCTTATATTTGTACTGGTCTGGTGCATGATTGCATTCGTTATTGGCGTGGTTTACAGCATTCCAAGCATCAGGCGCTTTTTCAGAACCTCAGGAAGCACCGGAGCTCTCAGGTGAAAAGCACCCTCTTTCCCTCTATCCTGTAAGGATCATGAAGCAACCTTGTTATTGTACCAATGAGCAGGGGTTTCTCTACAGCCTTGACTTTTTCTGAGAGAGACTCCTGGGTGTCTGACTCAGAGACCTGCACTATTGCCTGGGCTATTATCGGTCCGGTATCAATGCCTGTATCTACAAAATGCACGGTGCATCCGCTGAATTTTGCTCCGCTTTCTATAACAGCACGATGCACGTTCAGGCCGTACATTCCCTTTCCTCCGAAGCATGGGAGCAGAGCTGGGTGAGTGTTTATTATTCTCTCACGGTGACCGCTTACGAACTCCTCCGGAAGTATCCTGTTGTATCCTGCA
>JAKATM010000047.1 GCA_021818765.1 Thermoplasmata archaeon
TCTCCATGGAATGAATAAAGTTTTCAGGATCACGGGAAAACTGTATAACGAATGACGCAAAGGTCACGTCAGCTTGCAGGTCTTTATCAACGGGCCATGATGACTGGATCACATTTATTCTGGATGTAAGCCCATTCTGCCCTATAGATCCAAGTAAATGTTTGAGCATCTCTTTATTTGGTTCAACCGCAGTTACACTGAACCCTTCCTGAGCCAATGGGATAGCAAACCTGCCTACTCCAGCCCCTATGTCGATCACCGTACCATCATCTCTAAGGTGAGTGATTATCTCACGATATAACGGTGTTGTCCTCGGGTCTGTTTTGCTAATAGATCTGTTCAAATTATCGGCCATTGTCTTCATGAAGGGTGAGGATAATAATGTATTAGTCCAGTCTTTTTTAATCATGGTTTTAACCCAGATAATTCTTCCACAATTGCCTTAAGCTTTGTTTCTACTTCACGTAAAAAACTTTCCATGTCCTCAGATTTCTCTCGATGAAGAGATTCAAACATATCTCTGGGCATCTGGACAGATATTTCTGTGTGATTTCCAACCCCCTTCACTATAAGGTGGCATGGAACAATTGTTTCAACCCCTGAATCAAAAGAAAGTGCCCTGTTAGCATAACCGGCATTGCATATATCGTAAGTATGCAGATCTGCATAGTTAAATCCTTTGGATTTCAGAATGTCACTCGTTTTTATATCTGCCAGAACTGCAAAACCATTTTTCTGAACAACTTCAGGAACTCTCGCGCATAAATTCTCAAATGAAAGTTCGGATTTCTTTCTATATTCTGACATTTAATCATCCTTAATAATGTCTTCACGCATCTTTATATATTCTTCCCTGCCCAGTTCCCCTTTGGCATAACGTTCGTTTAAAATTGCAAGAGCATTTGAACTGCCACTGTTCACTACTTTCTTTCCATCGGATTCTGCCTGCATGTTGTTCATGCCCATATTTTTCCCGGAATTATTCATACATCCACACGACATGGTTAGTGCATTAAATGTCGATATTTAAGCGTATTCTTGGCAGAATGCAAAATGTCAGCATACATTTTGTGCATAATGCATACTGTTACATATCCTGTTCGGGCCCTCTTAATTTTGCGAGACTTGTTCTCTTCCAGAAGCAACCTCCAGTTCATGGGGTGATGGATCCACCTATATAAGATCACCGAGGGGTCAAGGGGGTTTCCTTATTTCACCTGTCATTGAAAGACCCTTTTCAGGATGCAGTGGAAGTGTTCCCCTCCCTCTCTTTCGTGTTCACGCATCTCAAGAACGATATTGCACTGTTTATTTGGTTCGTTTCCAATCTCAGAGATCAGCACAAGTCCGAGATATTCATCCACTTCCAAGTCCCTGACTTTTAGTTCCTGGGCGGAAATTATTTCATACCCACCTTCTGGGACGTTATATATTTCTTTTACAGTTAATTCGTTATCAAATTTTACTGTAATGTGTGTCAAGTTACTACCCTCAAAAATAATATAGACCGAAAATTCGCCGCCATTGAGAGTGTAAGGAGGGACAAAAAAGATTTAATTTGCATAAAAACGTATTATTCCCAAACATAAATACTCATGGAGACAACCTCTTTCAATTAGTGAAATTACAGTACTTTACTTCGTTACCCCCTCTAAATATTTGAAAAATTCCCCCTGCCCCCTCAAATTGCACTCCGCAGGAGAGAAGAATGTGCCCGAAGCGAGCCGGAAGTCTTGCGCAGCAAGACCGAGTGGTGTAAGCGTTAGCGGTGGGTGGTGTGTAACACCACACATACACCACGAGCGGCGAGCACAGGACACCACCCCGAGTGAGCAAAGCGGATGAGGGGCTCTTTCGAAGAAAGAGTGCGAGCCGTAAATCAAAAGAGGGGTGGATTGCGAAGCAAGACGGGGTGAATTTTGATTGGAGGCGAAGCATGGGGTCCTGTGCTCGGCGTGCAGGCGAGCGAAGGGCACATAGTAATTGGCGAAGGCTCAAAGAGGGGTGGCTGAAAGTCGGGGTGAATTTGAGCCGAAGCATACCAAAAGGTATTAAAATCTGAAAGGATATAGAGTTATATTATGACCACAGCAAAACAGTCAAGGCTTGTAAGCATTCCAAAATCGGATCTGGATAGCCTTGAGGCTACCATTGAGACTCTTGAGAATGAGTATGTCATGGATCAGTTAAAGAGGAGCGAAGAAGACATAAGGAAGGGCAGAGTCAGGGATGCGCGTGAGTTCCTGAAGGAACTCTAGTAATACTTCATAGCATCATCTTTGTGTAGAATGGCTCTGAGCTTCAGATTCTTTGTTCCTAACAGCTTCAATTATTGACAGCGGATCTATCCTTTCATGAACGTGCAAAGATTACTGTGTCAACTTCAAAGCTAGTTCCTTCTGTTTTTCCTGCCCATTGTAACTCCGGGATCTAAATGCGGATCGAACATGTACGTTTTCCTCCCATTAATTGGGTCTGTTTCTGCCGAAACAAGACCTGTCTGGGGTATATTCAACCGTTTCTCTTCTTCAAATGTATATTGTGTTAAGGCATCCTCTTTTTCTTTCACTCTGTCCTTTAGCCATTTAACCACCGACTAATAGCTATTCCAAACACGTGTTTGGCACTATAGCCTCTTTCTAAGCTCTCCAGATACAATAGAAGCATCCGATAATAATATTTGTGACTCCATTGTGTAATATCTGCCTATCTTCTTCTTGATCAGCGTGATAAGGCCAAGGTTCTGCAAATAATTCACGCTCTGGAAGAACGTTGACTTGCTCACTCCCCTGAGCAGCAAATGACTGGATGCAGAAACTTCGGAATACGCTCTGTTCGTATCCTGATTCTTGACCAGTGCTGCCAGTATCAGCAAATCCCGGTCTCCAAGGTTCTTGAGCGTTTCGCCTTCCACCTCCACGTAAGCCTGCTTCAGTGCTGTCTTGATCGAGTCCTCGTCCCACTTATTGCTCCTGCCAAGGATTTCAAGAGCCTTTATTCCAATCCTTGCGTCACTCCTGTAGTCTCGTACGAGAAGTGCAGACAATAGACCCAGCGACTCCTTGCCATATTCATTCAGGCCTTCCTTGGCTCTCATCCTCAATATCTCACGAATCTCCTCCGTGCTGTATTCATGGAATACGATGTGATCAGGCTGCAGTGAGCTTTTAACGCTCTCATCGTTCATGTTCTTGTACCAGTAGACCTTCTGCGTCAGCAGGATTAGATTGGCTTTGGTGTGTCTTGTTATGTGGTAGAGGATGTCGTAATCCTGCAGGAAATCAACCTCGTCCAATACCACAAGAGATCTGCTGGAAAGCATCTCATCGCATCTGTTCTTCACCTCCTCCACCTCATGCCCCTTGCCAAACAGGCGGGCTATGTTCCGATAGATTTTCGTAGAAGTCGGATTCTCCCTCACGTTCACGTAAAAGTACGGGACGGACTTTGTGTCCCTGAGGGCCTTTGCCATGATGAGGGCGCTGAGCGTCTTCCCAGATCCCTTGGAACCGTAGATGATGATGTGCCTTGGAAGACCCAGATTGACATAATCTGCCAGATCGTCTGTCACCCTCTCCAGCTCCGACCTTATGAGTATCTCTCCCGGCGTGTAGCTTATGTTGAAGACCTGTGCATTCTTCATGTTGCTCGTTTCCACTGCTCTTGCACTGAGCTTTGCAGCCATGAACGACTTGGGATTCTTTGTGTCCATCTTCCGCACCAGCATTAATTCTTCAATGAGAAGGTTATTAACGCTATCGAACGAGTCGAACAGATGTGTGTGGGAAAATGGTTATTTCAGGAACCGGAATGAGTGTGTCAAAAAACGCGTGGACCTTTGCAGGGATCGATGCTCTTCAAGAATTAAGGAAAATTCCATTTTTCTGGTATGTTATGTTCATTGTATCAGTTGTATATATAATATATAATAAAGAGCCTGACGCGTTCGGAGACACACACACTCATCCAATCAGTAGCCGGTTTTCCCTCAGAATCCTGAGTACAGGAGTGACGGAGCACCTCAGAGCCTTTGCTATGGCTCTGGAAGACAGCCCTTTCCCATTCAGTTCAATGACCTTCCTCCTGTCTATGAAGCTACCGTTCCTTGTTTTCAATGGAGGTCTCCCGAACCTGACTCCTCTGTTCATGGCCTGCTCCCTTCCTGCCTTCGTGCGGGAATTGATCATATTCCTCTCAAATTCAGCGAATGCGCCCAGAATCTGCAGCAGGAGCCTTCCATTGGGGGTGGTGGTATCTATGCCAGGATCGTTGACGCTGACGAATCCTACGCCCTTCTGGCCAAGGTATTCAAGCATTCTCAGCAGATCGGACAGGGAACGGGCAAACCTGTCGATCTTTGCCACAATAACAACCTTTGGCTCATTATCAAGGGTATTCAGCATCCTTTCGAAGTCGGGTCGCTGGGTGTTCTTGCCGGATTTCGCCTTATCTTCAAAGATTTCGAGCTCGTAGCCTCTGGATTGGGCGTACTCCCTGATTATGTCCTTCTGCCTCTCGTTGGAACCCTGCCTGACCTCCTCCTGTGTGCTTGCCCGAACATAGCCGAAAGCGAGCGTCATTTATGTCATAGACTTTAGGGACGCATACGTTATTAAAGTCCAGTGTTTAGTGGCGTTACTAAAATTACAAGTTTAGTGACATTACTTAGATGCTTGTGATACCAACGAAACGTGATATGAAGATTTAAGTTAAAAGACAGATTCGTTTTCGGTACAGGAAATGCAAGACAGGTTCACGCACAAAAACAAAGTTGGAAGGCATAGAATACCGTGGAAAGTTAGAAAAGAAGTATACGCAAGAGATAACTTTACCTGTCAATATTGTGGAAAAAAGATTTCGCGTGATGAGATCACAGTAGATCACCTGATACCCCTAGCTGAAAACGGCACAGACGAAATGATCAACTATGTGACATCATGTCTAGCGTGTAATCAACTGAAGGGGTCCATGCCATTGCGAGATTTCGCTAGAACAATGAATTTCCAGATTGAAAACTTACCTGTTCATGGTGATCCAGTCACAAACAATCCGCTTCTTCCTATACAAATACGTCTATTGCGCAGAAAAATCATTGAGAAAGGTCGTCTAGAAGGAACTCTTAAGGGTACCAGAGCCCAGTACAAATTGGAAAAGGAATTCAGAAGAGCATTCTGGAATACACCTGAAAGTCTCTCTCTTCAAGCTATCTTTCCAAACTTACCCGGTCAGGTGAGAATCATGATCCCAGAAATCCAAGCCATCGCAAAAAACAAAAGAGAATTTCTATTACTTGTTGAGTTGGCAAAGTCAGCAAATACGCGAAATCTCATAGGTAGTGTTATAACGACCGAGTCTGACGTTGAACAGGTCGTCATGAATATAGCAAGAAAAACGAATGATAAGGCTCTTCGACTTCGACTCGAACAAGCTCTTAAGAGATGGCAAAGCGCATTGATGAAATAAGCATGTTTGAATTTTATGAACTTATGAGGTTTCCGGTTAACCATCATTTGGTTAACCGTCTCCTGATTTCAGTTTCCACGCTTTCCATGTCCTTGCCCTTCTCCTGCTCTATCTTGTCAAGGTCTGAACGCCATTTCTTTATGAGATCATCAATTCCGAAATATTTGGAGTACCTCCTATACGTTTCGTGCTGCTTCTCCGTTACCTTGAATCCAACGGTCTTTGTGAATCTCTCTTCTTGCTTATTGATCTCAACATTGGAGATGGAGTTCTGCGATAACAGGCTTTCCAGGCCTCTTTTCTTGATATCTGCCATTATTTCACCTTAAGTTTTTTCTCAAGTTCACTTGCAAGCTTAACATAAGCTCTAGAAGCGGATGCGGTTTTGTTGTATCTGACAGCAGGCGACCCTGCCATGGTAGAATCCGTTACTGTGACATTCCTTGGTATCACTGTTTTGAATAGGCTCTTAGAATAATGCTTTCTCACGTCTTCCAGAACTTCATTGGATGATCTTGTCCTGGAATTGAACATCGTTATGACCATTCCAAGCAGTTTCAGGTTTCTTGAGAGCCTTGAATTCACGAGTTCTACGACTCTCATGAGTTGCGTCAAACCTTCCAGTGCAAAGAATTCAGCCTGCACAGGTATGAGCACATAATCGGATGCAACTAGCGAGTTTATGGTGAATATTCCAAGGCTGGGCGGAGTATCTATGATCACATAGTCATATTTCCTGGCTATTCTCTTGAGCTCGTTGTTTAGAATGTATTCACGGCCAATCTTTCCGGTAAGTTCCACCTCTGCACCTGCGAGGTCGATGGTGCTTGGTACAATGTCGATTCCATCCTTTCGAATGATTGCCTCCTCAATCCTGCCGTTGAGCATTACATCGTATATTGTGCGCTTCTGTTCCGCCTTGTTTATGCCAAAATGAGTAGTCAGATTGCCCTGCGGGTCAATATCAACCAGGAGAACCTTGTGCTTTACCGACAGCAAGGCTCCCAGATTGGCTGCAGTGGTTGTCTTTCCGCATCCTCCCTTCTGGTTGGCGATGGAGATGATCATTGATAGAACTTGGAAGGAAAGAGTTATAAGTTTATGGTTAACCTGTTTGGAATAACGGTTAGCAGTTAACTGACAGGCACGGGAAGATTTTTAGCATTTATCAGTTAGATTGTATTGTGAGGAAATGTCAAATGATGTTCCATCAGAGATACAGGCACTGGTTCTGGGCGCTATTTTCATTTTCATCGGTTTCGAGTTCTTGACCATCTCCGCCCCCGCTGGAATTGGGTCCGCTTTTGCACATAATATTGGATGGGCGTTTGCGTTGGGAGGAGGAATTAGTCTTTTGGCAGGGATATGGGCAATTATACAACGTTTCAGATGAGGCAATAATTTCATGGCAACCTCACGCGCTAAGTCAGGAACAGAGCAGGGAAAGGACTCCATGGATTACTTCTTTTTCCTGGTATCATTCTTGGTAGTTATCATATTTACCATCGCACCCTTGTATCTGACGGTATTCTCCAAGCTAAACCCGACTAACACTGGGTCGTTGGTTAGTTTTGAAAATCAATTGGATAACTTCGCCAAAATAATCGTACCACTTGTGATATTTGGTGCAGTATTAGGATATCTTGGAACTGGAGTTCAATTATCCAAGACAAGGACCTTACGGTTGTCCAGCATCGTATTTCTGGTGGCTTTTTTGGTAGAACTTTATTTCGTTTGGGTTTACGTTTATTTGTAACTGGCCTTCTTTTCTGGTTCTATTAGTATTTCTCTTAACGAGTCCATAGTCATTACCATAACCCTCTCGCCAAGCCCTTGGTATTTGTCGATCAGCTCCCTGTTCGGAACGATTATAATCACTCTCAGGTTCGTTCCTGCAATCCTTTCCTTGAGGTCTTCCAAGCTGTGCTTCAGTCCCGTCTCTATCTCTACCATGAAAAAATCTGTCTCGATGTCAAATGCTCTCCGTTCTCCAGTGGTAGATATCCTGTTTACGGCTACGCCAAGTTCCGTGAGGATGTCCACTGCCTGGGACTGCATTCCTGTGTGCAGGTTTGACAGGTTAGGATTCTTGGAATAGTACATCACAATGGGCTTTCCTTCCCTGAGGTACTTGACCCTGCCAACCTCGTTGTTGTTCTTCATCTCTTCAAGGATGGACTTTATCCTGAGCTTTGCCTGGTCCTTTTCTATTCCGTACTTCGAGGATATCTCCTTTCCCATTTCAGTTGCATAGGACATCCTGTCGCTGAGAATGCGAAGAACCTCCTCCCTGTAGTCTATATCCTTCCCTCTCCCTCCGGCTTCCTCTTCCATCCCTGCTTCTCTGACCGCCGAAAGAATCCTAGGCGTCTCCCTGTACTCGCTGCCGTCCGGCATGTATGTCAACACCGGTGCAAATGAGTTGCTCTCTGGAAATTCTATGTCAACGAACTGCCTGGGCTGCAGCATTGAAACGGAGAATCTCACCAGGGAGTTGTAGGACAATAGCTGAAGATCGGCATCACCTAACTTGGACGTGAACTTCGTTCCGAAGTTGACCCTCATCTCTGGAAGGATGTCGATAAGATTCTGCGTAATGATCCAGAGCATTCCCTTGTCCCTTATCTCCCTGCTCATGACATCCAGAATGGTGTGGTAAGATTTCGTGAGCCTGTGGGCTTCGTCTATGCAGATCAGCACATCCGTGCGCTTGCGGTCCTCCGTTTCCCTGTAGATCTGCCTGAGCATGAGTTCAGCGTAGAAATTCTGGGCCTGCTTTGTCGGCAGGGTGGAGAAGTCAAATACGGTGCTTCCGTTCGCAAGCTCGACATTTCCCATATTCTCCACGATGAGTGATTTGACGTTCTGCTCTATGGCATTCAGGGTTTCAATCTGGTTCTTTGAGGCGGATCTACGCTTCTCGCTGATGGTTTTCATGAAGCCTTTCCAGTCGGAACTCTGCGAAGCTACCTCCTGCAGGAATGCTGGCGTTTGCTGCAACTGGATGCCTGAGCTCACCTTTTCGCCGAAGAATGCCGTCATATACGCTTCGGAGAAGGCATTGACGTCCCTGAAAGGATTCGGCAGGCACTCCTTGGCATCTATAACCGGTATGCCCAAGTGAACCTCATGATCATCGGGCTTGAATGAGAATACGATTCTCTGCCTGTCCTCAAATCTCCTCAGAAGGTGCATTGTCGGGTAGCTCTTTCCCTGCCCAGAAACACCGGTTATTGACACGTTTCTGTTTCCCTTGTGCTCTATGTAGTCCCGGAGATTCGCCGCCCTGGCTGAACATTCCTCTCTCCTGAATTTGCCTCTTTCCACATCGGATATGATATTATATGCAAGGGCTGTGTGGCCTGCAAACCTTCTCAGCCTCCTTGAGAGATCGTAGAACAGCCTCTGCTCATTCCTCAGAGGCAGCTCTATAAGCAGCTTTGATAATTTCCAAATATTTATTCATATCCCGCTACCTTTTTACAATGTATCGCCTGTGAAGGTTCAGCGTTACCGCGTAGTGTTCCATCTCTACTGTGCGGGTTTCTACCAGGTAAATGAGGATTATAACGCCGATGACCACAGCAAGAATTATGCTGTATTCGAAGCCCAGAGCAAGGAAAATTAGATAAGCCGGAATGCCGAATATTACGCAGAAGAAGAAAAGGTAGGCCAGGCAAATAAGAGCGCAATACAATATGACAAGAGCTCCGATGAATGTCAGAACAAAGCCCATCACTCCCATTGTCTCGTAGAATACGTTACCAGACATCGTCATGGCAAAGAGGAGGGACCAGAGTCCCTGCCATACCAGACCGGTTATGAACACTGCAACCGAAGCGATCAGGAATCCGAATGTCAGGGCATCCTCGTCCATAGCTCACCTCTGAGCCCTGAATCTCCTGTTTGGCGTTAGGGTCGCCGATATTGAGGCTTCCTCGCGCTTGAAGATCAATCCTCTTCTCGTTATCACGAGGTCCATTCTCAGTACTGGATTTGATTCGTATTCCACGTAGCTTATGTCGGGATTGCGCTCCATGAACTCCCGGATGGCAGCAATCTGCCTCCTGTCTTCAAGCTCGTAACGGTTAACCGTGTTGTCGATAACCGTTTCCTGAAGCCTCTCTATGGTGCCCTTCCTTTCCGGTCTTGCTATCTCGTATCTCACTATTTCAGGCTGGGAGCCCTCAAAATATTCGGGCTCACTACCTCCATTCAGCCCGGTTACTCTTACCCTGGTTCTCTTCATTTTTCATCTCTCCCTTCAGTTTGCAAGAAGACAAGCCAGGTGCCGGTCTTTCCGATCAGTTCTTCGATACCCATCGAGTCCGGTTCACGAAGAAGCACTGCAGCCAGTCGGCTATTTGGGAATTTCTTCACAAAACTCCGTTTCAGATTGGATATTGACACTTCTCCGGCTGCTTTGCCTTCCTGCATGAACAAATAATGCAACCCAGGGTATTGTATCGTTTTAGATACTCCAAGAAATCAGAAGGCGATGTAGCTCTTCATTGAGCTTTTGTGCTTAAAGCTGCAATTGGGGCAACTCCACTTTATTGTCTCCACCATTGTAAAGGGGTGCCCCTTTGTGTAGTGATGAAATGTTCTGGCATAAGTGGGCTCTATACCTTTATTTCCGCATTCAGGGCAGTCAATTTCCAAAGCGCTGCCAAAATCCCTCTTCTCCGCTGCGAGGACAAATGGAAAAAAGGGGTTTTTCACAATGAGTTTCCATTTCAGCTGCGGATTCTTTTCAACCATTGACACATAGATCCTGTTGCTGTCTATCTCCAGATGTTCGTGATCAGCCTTGCTTCTGATAAACTTGAACAGA
>JAKATM010000001.1 GCA_021818765.1 Thermoplasmata archaeon
AATGTGAACGGTCTTAGAATTAGATCAGACAATGGATCACAGCTGACATCATCAGGATACGAGAAGCATCTCAGAACATTTGGGATAAAGCATGAGACAATAGATGCACACACTCCCGTGAGGAAGACAACATTGAATCATACTTCGGAAGATTCAAGGATGACTACATCTACACAAGGGAATTCGTCAGTTTTGAAGATTTTCGAAAGTACATTGAATGGGCTGTATCCGATTACAACACAAAGAGACCGCATTCGTCATTGAATTATATGACACCGGAAGAGTTTGAATCAGCAATTGCGAATGAAGATTTTAGGAAAAGCTCATTTTTTGAAAAATAATGAAACAAAAATAACATAGTTAATAGTGGGCCTGCCCGGATTTGGACCGGGGTCGCCAACTCCCGAAGCTGGTAGGATACCAAACTACCCCACAGACCCAGTTTACAGGCTATTTTTAGACTGGATATAATGTTTTCAATCTTCAATAGGCTCGATCCACTTGTTCTTTCAGAAAATAGCAAAATGACAAACCACTCCTATTTTTGAAACTGAAATAGTGTAAATAATTCTGGACACTACGCTAAGCATCGCAGAATATCAATTGAATCATGCGTACAAAAAACATATGAGTAACGCATTATGACTACCTGAAAGATGTTTGAGCCTGTCACTAAATCTATATTTCGCTGAGGAACCAACGACGCGGAGACTGGCATAATGATGTATTCTCATTTGCTCATTAATGGGGACAAAACCGTACTGATCAATCCAGTGGCAATGCCATGGCTCGTGCATATGATCAAGATCCTCACATATCCTGTGGCTATAATAATGACAAACTACGCGCATTTAAGGGGGAGTCCAATGCTATCCAGACAACTTAATGTTTCACTATTTATTCCTGATATAGAAACGAATGATGAAGATGAAAAATTAGTAAACATGTTTCTTGACTTGCACAATATACAAGGTGCCACACGATATAACGAGTTGACGGATCTACCGCTGGGAATTAAGGGACACTCCATCCCTGGCCGACATGAAATGCCCCTCAAGTTTGGAGATTTTATGGTAGTTGGAGATTCGGCTTATGGTTTGAATGGAAAACTGACTTTTTACCCTACTAGGATCTGGCCTGACGAAGATGGGATTAAAACAAGTGCAACTGCAGCAGCACTAACTCCGCTAATAAAGAAGACATCAGCAGATGGGCTGCTTTCTGGGCGTATCGGAGATATCGTATCAGGGCTTCAAAATTTGCTTTAAGTGTTTAGTTTGTCATATGTTTTCAATACTTTATCCGTCAGATGTGTTTTAGGTTGGAAATATGGATTGCAGGAGTAAGAATATGTTGAGATTACACATATGTTCTCTAAAATAATGAACGTTAAAGCGAGTCTAGCAAATTACCATCCGCTTTTCATGGGCGTACATTGACGTCCTTAAGAAGAGAATTGGATGTTACGAAGAACGCTTTAGATGTTTTTCATAAAGGATATGAACCAATCACCAATTACTATCTAATATGACCCTAAATCTTGAAGATTACCTCCTTGTTATGTGGGAATTCAGGGAGTCATTCACGAAAGTCAGTGAAGTTGACATATCGAAGAGGCTCAAGATAAGTGCACCCACTGTAACCGAATACATCAGCAAGATGGAGCAGATGGGGTTGGTCAAGAGGGCTTCCAGAGAAGTAACATTTACAACATCAGGTGTAAAGTTTACTGTACCTATCGTCAGGGCACATCGCATTGCGGAAGTTTTCGCCCAGAAGATACTTGAGGTCCCTTGGGAGGAAGCCCATAAGGCTGTTATGGATCTGGAACACCTTTTCTCAGGTTCATATGGCGATAACCTCTTCAAGCACCTCGGATACCCGGAAACATGTCCGCATGGTAATCCAACCGCAGTCACTACGAAAGATAACTCCACGAATCCCATGCTCCTTGACGAGGGCACATACGTGTTCGGAAAGGTTGTTTTTGAGGACTACGACATGCTCAGAAAGCTTTCTTCCGTCTCCATCCTACCAGGAACATTGGTTAAGCTTACAAAGGACCCTGAATGCAGGATCGAGTCACCCAACGGGGAGATTACGCTGAACGACAGGGAATCCATGATGGTTCGGCTGAGAAAGCAAAAAACCAGGAAATAAGCAGAAGGCGGCAGATTTGCGCCTTAAGCCTGAAATATTTCCGGCTAAAGCTCCCTGCCTGCTCTCTGCTGATCCTCAGCCCTCTGGTCATATGGATACGTTACATCAAGCCTGCTTGCCAGGTTAATGTCATCAACCTGCTTAGCATTAAGGAACCATCCTGTTGCTCCAATATTGTCAGATAGCTGATCCAGGTTCCTGACGCCGATGATAGGTGCAGTGACTGCAGGATTCGATATGACCCAGTTGAGTGCCACCTGCGCCATGGTCCTTCCTGTCTCCTTTGCTATCTCCTCTAGCTTCGCGATTACATTCTTCGTCCTCTCGTTTTCGTATCTCTTGTAATAATCTGGAGAGGAGGAATCGCCTACCCTGGTTCCTTTCGGAGCTGTTGACATTGAATCCTTGTATTTTCCCGTCAATATGCCGCCGGCAAGCGGGCTCCATGGAATTACGGCAATGTTTTCCGCCAGTGCCATGGGCAGCAGCTCGAACTCCGTCGCCCTTACAAGTATGTTGTAGTGAGGCTGCAGGCTTACGGGCTCATGCCATCCTCTCTGCCTGCATAGCTGCAGGGCTTTCTCGAACTGCCATGCCCGGAAGTTGCTTATCCCAACATATCGCACTATGCCATCCTCAACCATCCTGTTCAGGGTCGAAAACGTCTCTTCGAGCGGAGTCAGCGGATCCCATGCATGAAGCTGCAGAAGATCAACATAGTCGGTCTTGAGCCTGGTCAGGCTTTCCCTGATTGCCCGGTATAGATGCTTTCGAGACAGCCCAACGCCGTTCGCATGATCGGATGTCTTGAATCGTGCCTTGGTAGCAACAAAGACGCTTTCCCTGTCCCTGCCAGCGAGCCATGTACCAATGATTTCCTCTGATTTCCCTGATGAATATACATTCGCTGTATCAATAAAGTTCCCACCATTATCTGAAAAGTGTGACAGTATCTTATGGCTCATCTCCTCGTCAGCCTGCCATCCAAAAGTCATGGTCCCAAGGCAAAGCTCGCTCACGACTGCTCCCGTTTTACCAAATTTTTTCATTCTCATAAGGTCAGATCGCTTCTTTCGTTATACCTTTATCGTCCATAAAAGAGCATGGGGATTGCATTTTCAGTAGCCATTACAATATGAGCACATGGCTGCAATATCTTAATTTGCACTCTAAAGATTAACATCGCATGATCAAGCTTGACGGGATTTCCCTGACTGTTGAAGACGTGGTTAGAGTGGCGATTAACAACGAAAAAGTAGAGCTCTCTGAATCTGGTAAGGAGAACGTAATAAGGTCCAGGAAAAATCTCGAAAAGCTTGTTTCCTCTGGAAAGACTATATACGGGATCAACACAGGATTCGGGAATCTTATGGACATAAAGATCCATGACGAGGACCTGTTGAAGCTCCAGGAGAACCTCATAAGGAGCCACTCATCCGGAGTGGGCGATCCGCTGCCCATTGAAGAAGTGCGGGCAATGATGCTTATTCGCGCAAATAGCCTGGTAAAGGGTTTTTCAGGCGTAACTTTGGATTTGATTGACTCTATTCTTGCATTCCTCAATACAGGGATAACGCCGGTTGTTCCACGCTACGGATCGGTAGGGGCATCAGGTGATCTTGCTCCGCTTGCGCACATTGCCTTGTGCATCATGGGTGAGTCGAATGTTTACTACAAAGGCGAAAGAATGGGCACGGAGAAGGCAATGAAGATAACTGGAATCAAGCCACATACATTCAGGGAGAAGGAGGGTGTAGCATTCATAAACGGCACCTCCTCGATTTCAGGACTTCTTGCTTTATCAATACATGATTCGAGGAGGGTTCTGAATGCCTCCCTGGCTGCATCCTCGATATCCCTCCAGGCGCTGAAGGGCACCGACAAGGCATTCACGGAATGGGTCATTGCCACAAGATCACATAATGGGCAGTCGGCCGTCGCCTCTTCAATGCGTAAGCTCCTTTCCGGCTATGTTGGCAATGCAGCCAGGGTCCAGGACGCATATTCACTGAGATGCATACCGCAGGTATACGGTGCAGTGCTTGATACAATTAACTATGCGGAGAAGGTCCTGACAACAGAGATAAATTCTGTTACTGATAATCCGATCCTGAATGAGGAAGAAGCAGTTTCGGCAGGCAATTTCCATGGTGAGCCGGTTGCGCTTGTGGCAGATTTCCTTGCAATAGCCATGACAGATCTGGGAAACATGATGGAACGGAGAATATTCAGGCTGACCACCAGTTATCTAAGCGGACTGCCTCCCTTTCTGACGAAGGAGAGCGGATTGAATTCCGGTTTCATGATACCGCAATACACTGCAGCCGCTTTATGCAACATGAACAAGGTTCTTTCCCACCCAGCGTCATCCGATACGATACCGACATCGGCAGATCAGGAAGATCATGTAAGCATGGGTATGAACGGATCCCTCAAGCTCCGGGATGTCATAAAGAATGTCCGCTACATTGCGGCAATAGAGATGCTGACTGCATGTCAAGCAATTGATTTTTCGGTCTCGAATATATCGGCAATGGCAAAGAAATTGATTTCAATGATCAGGAAGCACGTATCGCACGCAGAAGTCGACAGGCCGCATGGCCCGGACATCGAAAGGATCAATGCACTCATCCAGACAGAAGAGTTCTTATCAATGCTTGCGAAAATAATGACCTGAGACAAATCTCTCTTGTGGGATGAAACGTGCAGTCAGCGAGATGAGACAGTTTATTCCTCTGAGGTAAAGGATCAGTTTTAAGACTTGTAATTGCTTGTCGTCATGGTGAGAAGACTTTACCATTTCCTGGTCCCTTTTTGATAGTGTTCATGATCTGATAAATGTAAAGGCACTTTGAGAAATTTGGTTGAAAAATAAGTTCTAAGGGTAAAAGAGAAATTATAGAAGATTAGATTCCTCTTCCATGATTGTCTTCATCTGCGATTTCATCTGCCCGGATCCGAGGTCAGCCTCAAAGACTAGGTAGTTCTGCTTCATTCCAATGGCAAAGGTTATGTTGGGCCCGTTGGGACCAGATATATTCAATTCAAAGAATTTCAAACCGTTGTACGTTTGATTCTCTATGTAAAGACCATCTGGGTTACCCTTTAGAGATTGGTTTAGTAAAGCCGTTATATTCATATAAGCCTGTGATACGACTGAGGATGAAGCTGCTTGAAGGTATCCTAGTGCAAAGGTCACGTTCTGGCTAGAGGATGAAAAGGTCTCCAAAGCGAATCCAGATACTGCAGTTCCATTGTTTGTAATATTGAAAACAGGACCATAGGTGCTCCTCTCTGAATTGAATGTGCTGGTGTTCTTGGCATTTTTCAGTGCGAGGTTAGGATTTATGATGTTCACGCTTATATTGAAATCGGAAATGTATGAAGTTCCAAGAACAGATGTTACGTTTGACGTGCCAACCAGTTTTTCTGCCTGAACGAAGTTTAACTTGTATGCATTAAGTATTGAGATTTCGGTTGAAACCATTCCAGTGAATGCGGCCATAGTTCTATTTCTCAACCCGTGGTAGAATCCAAGTATAAGGTAATTGGAGTATACCGCGTAGATGGCCGCAGAGTAATTTTGGTCGGTCTTGTTGAATCCGTAGACGAAGAAAGATCCTGAAACCTCACCAATTGTAACATTCCTTAGATGGTCGTTGGAGATATTGCTAAAAATTGTTGAATTGGTCAGGTTGGCATAATTTGTGGATGAAAATGCCGCATATCCGAATACCAGATCACTATCATTCATCGTTGCAAAAAGAACAGCTTGCGCATAACTTACATGAATGTAAGAAGCATTTACGGGCAAGCCAGATGACGTTGATCCGGAGAGAGAATTGGCCGCGCTTCCAAGGTCTGAAAGGTTTGTGACTCCAGCGGTTAGGTTCATAACCTCATACCAGCCGCCAGTCATTGAGGTATTCACTTCAGATGTTGCCAGTACGCGCATGCCGGGGGAAGTATCCGGCAAAGCGGATGAGCTTTTTAATGACAGTATCTGCGGGTCTTTCACTGCTATGAATCCCACAGCGGCAATCACGACTACGATTACCACGACTAAAACTACTATTGATGACTTCACATGGTCAAATGTATCCTGTTATATATACACTTTACAGTTGTCTCGAGTGCAAGAGATTCTTGAATACAGGGTTATTTCCGATACACACAATTTCGAGCGGATCCAATATTTTGACGGCTATACCGATGCCAAGCTTAAAAATATAGAATGTAACATTGTTGAAATATGAGAAAGAAGGTTGCAGAGAAGCTTGTGGATATCAAGATGGAAGAATACGAGGTCATAGTGAAGACTGCCATGAAGCACCCCACTTCTGCAAAAGTACTGGTTCCAAAACACTGGATCGGATAGAATATTGGGGCTGGCAGGATCGAGCCAGAGAATCAAGGGGAAGAAAAGATCGATTTGTGGATTACCGGATAGATTACTACCATCCAAAGAGAGATCTCAGTACAGGTAAATCCTTTCCCCAGTAATGAAATTCCCAGCCTCATACCAATGATGATTTCGCGGAGATTTGTTACCAAGCAACATCGATGCCCGGATTCGAATGCACTTTATTTGTGCAGGTTTAGCATGCTTGTCGCATGGCATAAAACATTATGCAGGATTAACCTGATTAGCTAGCTGCACATTTACGATCATGGATATCCGAAAAGCGAGAACCGTAATGCTTTATTTCGGCATATTTGCAATGATTTCTGCCGCGGCCTGGATCTCAACGGCAATTGCCATAAACCCTTCATTCGATTTCTACACGGGTGCACTGAGCCAGCTGGGCTCCCCAGGGGCAAACAGTCCTTGGGTGTACAATGTGGGCTTAATGTTCACTTCTGTTTTACTGTTTGTTTTTGCATGCTCCCTTCTTCTCCATTCGAAGAACAGGGTTGAGTCAGCCGGTAGCTCGTTCCTTATGATCTCATCACTTTTCCTTGCCCTTATTGGAATATATCATGGCGGTACATATCCTCATGATTTTGTATCGCTCTGGTTCTTCATACTGGGAGATATTTCTATAATAACATGGGGTATAGGTCTCATTATCGATGACAGGAAGTGGGCTGTCTATGTCCTTGTCCTTGCTCTCCTAGCATCTTCCTTGGGTTTTGGACTTCCATGGCCTTCTAGCGCCGAGCTCGAAACGTTCGGAACCGCTGCGATAGGGTTGTGGGCAGTACTAATGATCCTGCATTTGAGAAAAAGTACAAACCAGGCAGTGCAGGTAAACTAATTCCAATATATCCTGAACGGGAGGAAAGTGAAATTGGGCTGTCTTGAAAGGGCGTTCAAGGAGATAATGTGGAACCAAGGTTATAGCTAGTTTACTTTAAAAGTAAGGGAATCAGAGAGTGATAAATGAATGGATGAGTTCAGAGTTTATGTGTGCAAATTTTTTGTGATTTCGAAAGGATTCTGCCTGATCTCGATCAACTTTCTCCTTAAGGTGCACCCTACCTGCCATCTACCCCTCAGCCATTTCCATAAGGGTGGAACACCGGTTCCTGAGTGGTGTTTGCTCAGAATAGGACGATCTCACCCTCTCTTCCCTTTCCCTGGTCTCCGCTTTTGTTAAAAATTAAATATAAACGGGCAAATTATAAATATCTTCAACCTGTGAAGGTTCATATGATGCGCAGGAGCAATAGGATGATCATGTTCGCCGTTGTTATGGGCAGAATAACTGGGCATACTTTGCGGAGAATCCTGTTTGCTTAGGAGATTGAAAAATTGTCTCAAGATAACAATAAAAAATCTATTTGGTTTACTCCGTTGAATAAACAACAAACATATCTACTGCTCGCAATTATAAGCGTTCCATTTACTATTATCATCATATACCTTCAGTATTTGTCGCTTTACATCCAGGACCCTCTTTTGGCCCGTCTTATCCAGATATACCCGTATACCCCACCATCATTCTATGGATATTTCCTGCCTTTCATAGGTGTCATGCTTGTAATGATGTCTTTGCCCATTATCATTTATTTGAGAAAAAAGGGAAGAATATTAACAAGCATAATAATGATAATCGGTGCATTTTCCACCTTTTTCTTTTATCACTATAATGTACTGGGCTTCCTCTTCTACACAGCTTATGGTGCTCTTGTCTTATACAAGGAAAAACCCAATACGCATGATTTGCAAATGGAGCCATCGGGGTAAATTCTCTTAGTGGACAAAACAAAAATTCCTTTCACTCCTTCAAATAAATATATATAATGAAGGATATTGCACCGTTATGCACGAATCATCCACACAAATTCCGATCAAGAAAGGGCAGCGTTTTGCGGACGCTCTCGGCCGCAAGGACGGCGATATCGTTGCTGCAAGGTTCAATGGCGCACTGTTTGATCTATCCAGTATTTCGCCCTCAGATGGTACATTCGAGGCAGTCAATATCCACTCTAAGGATGGCATGAAGATACTCAGGCATTCTGCCGCTCACCTTATGGCACAGGCAACCCTTCAGATCTATCCGGACGCGCGCCTTAATGCAGGTCCCCCGACAGAGGATGGTTTTTATTACGACATAATGATGGATCCTATATCCTCCGAGGATCTTGGCAATATAGAGAAGGTTATGAAGAAGCTGGCAGAGGAAAATATACCAATTGTGAGGGAGGAAAAGTCGAAGGATGACCTTCTAAAGTTGTTCCATGACAATCCTTTCAAGATCGACAAGATTAGAGATAACGTGCCTGATGGTTCCAAATCATCCATATATGTGCAGGGAAGCTTCAAGGACTTCTGCACCGGCCCTCATGTCCCATCGACCGGTTACCTGAAAAATGTGAAGCTTCTTTCACTGGCATCGACCAACTATAAAGGTGACGAGAAAAGGGAGAAGCTTGTTCGCATCTACGGCACCGTGTTTCCGTCGGATAAGGAACTGAGGGATTACCTGAAGATGCGTGAAGAGGCCCTGAAGCGTGATCACCGCAAGGTTGGCCAGGAAATGGATCTTTTCGTGTTCAGCTCCGAACGGGCCCCTGGGTTTCCACTTTACACCCCAAATGGTACCGTCATAAGGAATGAGCTCATCTCCTTCATGCATGAACTGAACGCTAGGAACGGCTGGCAGGAAGTCTCCACACCGCACATCTTTACGGATACAATGTGGAAGCAATCCGGGCATTACGCGAAGTACAAGGATAACATGTACACATTTGAGTTCAAGGATGGAACCGGTTACGCGGTTAAGCCGATGAACTGCCCCGGACACATAACCATTTTTGAAAGGGAGCCGCACAGCTACAGGGATCTACCAGTAAAGTATTCGGAGCCGGGCCAGGTATACAGATACGAGAAGTCGGGCGAGGTCGGAGGTCTAACAAGGCCAAGGACTTTCACTATCGACGATGGTCATGGTTTCATGCGGGCAGATCAGCTTGTGGACGAAATAAAGAGCATTATAGAAATGACAAGGGAGACATTCAGGCTCCTTGGAGAGAGCAAGCTGGATTTTGAGCTGAGCGTTATGGACGAGGATCATCCGGAAAACTACCTCATCGAGTATGTCTGCCAGAATTGCGGTACCGTTTTCCATGCAAGGAAGGTTGCTGGAGAGGGCGAACTTCAGTGCCCCAGCTGCGGATCCGACAGCATTAGCCCGGATCTATCCAAATGGAAGGAGGCAACGGAAAGCCTCCGTACTGCCCTGAAGGAATCAGGCATCTCATACGAAGAGCTGAAGGGGGAAGCCGCATTCTACGGTCCCAAGATTGATGTTCACGTGGCAGACGCAATAGGTAGGAAGTGGCAGTGTTCCACCATCCAGGTCGACTTCATGATGCCAATCAACTTCAACCTTCAGTACGTGAACCAGGCCGGAAAGAAGGAAAACCTGGTAATGCTTCACCGTGCGGTCTTCGGCAGTTACGAGAGATTCATGGCTATACTCATTGAAAATTTTGCGGGAAACCTGCCCACATGGATCTCGCCAATGCAGGTTTTCATAGCGCCTGTATCGGAGAAGTATCTCGAATACAGCGAAAAGGTTCTTGCCGACATGCTCAGGAATGGGATAAGAGCGCACCTCGACAGGGGTACCGAGACACTGAACAAGAAGCTGAAGATGATAAGGAGCAAGCGTCCATCCTATATTGTAGTGGTTGGTGAAAGGGAGCTTGAATCCGGGAAGATTACCGTCCGGAACAGGAAAAACGAGCAGAAAGAGATGACTGTGCCAGTATTCATTGATGCAATTGGCAAGGAAATAAGGGAGAGATCTCCCGTCCAGGCTATCTGAGCAGGATCATCCGGGTGATGAGGCTGGTGTTCCTGCCTTTGCCTTTCTTATCTCCTCGGTGAGCTTCGGAAGTGCCTTCGATGCATCTGCATTTATGAAGTAGTCTGAGAACTTCACGATTGGTGCCTCGGGGTCTGTGTTGATCGAGATAATTGTCTCGCTAGCCTTCATTCCGACTATGTGCTGTATCTTTCCCGATATACCTGCGGCAATGTACAGTTTCGGCCTCACGGTCTGGCCGGTCTGGCCGACCTGGTGCTCGTACGGAATCCATCCAAGATCCACTACGGGTCTTGATGCGCCCACCTGACCTCCAAGAGAATCAGCCAGGTCCTTAACAAGCTTGAATCCTGATGCATTTCCAAGTCCAAGTCCACCGGATACGATGATCTTTGCCGATGTCAGGTCAAGCCGATCCTTCTGCTTGAATTCAATCGTTTTATGCTCTCCGGCGTATTTTGCCATCTTCACCTTCTTGATTGTGACTTCGCATTTGTGGTTCTCTACCTTATCGGGCATTTTGTAGCTTCCCGGTCGTGACGTGATCATCTGCGGCCTGTGCCTCTTGCACAGTATCTGGTCGATTGTCTTGTCCCCGAACGATGGTCTCCATGCTATCAGCAGGCGGTTAGGCACGTCGACGTCGAGTTCAATGCAGTCAGCTGCAACGCCGGTTCTCGTCCTGATGGCGATCCTGGAGACAAGGTCCCTGCCCTCCCTGCTTCCTGAAATCAGGAATATGTTGGGCTTGTAGTTTTCCACAAAAGACGTTATGAACTCAGTGTACGCAACGCTTGAGAATCCGCTGAAATCGGTTACCTCAGCCCCGAGGAAAACGTCGCAGCCGTATGATTCTGCTTCTGCAGCTATTCCCTTCAGGTTCTTTCCTACGGCAACCCCAACGGCTTTCTCATTGAGCTTGTGTGCAAGCTCTTCAGCCTTTCCGAGCATCTCCAGGGAACCCCTTGTCAGCTTCCCGTTCTTGTGCTCCAGATATACGAAAACGTCATGGTATTCCTCCGGATGTTCCGGCACCACGCAGTTGATAAGTTCGACCATTATGCATCATCCCCGATCTTGATTATACCTTTTTTCACGAGTTCATCGACAAGTGCAGGTATTTCCTCCAACTTGACGGGCTTGGATTCCCTCTTCCTCTCCTCCGGTATCTTCAGGGCGCCTACAAGCGTTGGTGATCCTTTCAGTCCGACCCAGTCCACCGGAAGGCTCAGTGTGTCATGATCCCACTTCTCCACCCCTTTCTTGATTGCGTCGACCTTCAGCCTTAGCTTGGACCTCCTCGGAAGGTTTGAGTTTATCAGCACTGTAACGAGGACGGGCGGTTTTGTACTCACGACCTCTATACCGTCTTCCAGTTCCCTTTCAGCGATAAGCATTCCGGATTCAATCCTGGAATCTACTGTATATGTGACCTGGTCTATTTCAAGAAATTCTGCAACTCCTGGACCTACATGCCCTGTGCCTGAATCGGTAGTGCTCTCCCCTGAAAATATAATGTCAAAATCCCCAATCTTCTTTACCGCTGCGGCAAGCGTAAGCGATGTTGCGTACGTATCTGCTGCTGCGAAGACCCTGTCAGTTATAAGTATGCCGCGATCGGCTCCTCTTCCCATGCACTCTATGATTGCATTTTCCGCCTGGGGAGGGCCCATTGATATGACTGTGATCTCGCCGCCCTCTTTTTCCTTTATCCTCAATGCTGCCTCGAGGGCGTTTTCATCGGAAGGGTTGATGATTCCCCTGGCCTGTGACCTGTTCAGCGTGTACTTCACCGGATCGATGAATATCTCTTCTGCATCCGGCACCTGTTTCATCATCACTATCATTTTGAGCGCCACGATATCACCCGTACTTGTACTTCACTCCATGGCCGCCCTTCGGGTTAGACCATGCCACTGAACCGTGCGAGCATGCAAAGAAGCAAGTTCCGCATTCGACGCAATCCTCGTACTTGAAGTTGAGCTTACCCTCGATCAGTGTAAAGCAGCTTGCCGGGCATGCAAAAGTGCAGAAGTGATCCGGACAGACTGCACATATATCCGGCTTGATCGTTATGTGCTCATATCCCTTATCGGTCTTGTAATTCAACAGTGACAGCTTTTCCTCAATTTGCATTTTATTCACATCCTCCTGACGGCACGGTATGCTTCCATAATGAGCTGAGACTTTGACATGCCAGTTCCCGCCGATGACTCCAGCAGGATTTCATATAGATGCCTCTTTGGCTGGCCTGTCTCGTAGAACAGGTTGAAGAATACATTCTCCGCCATTTTCGGGACAGCCCTGTGCATCAGGTTGCTCCATGTAACTCCCTCTATCCCCTTGAATGTCTTCAGGTCCTCAAGAACATAATTTGATGACAACCTGTCGTCATAAGACTTCAGAAAATCGGCAGAATAGTTGTTCTTAGACTTGGCGGCAATAGCCGTTTCGGCAGCTGCAATTCCAGACGTGATTGCATAGTTCATTCCCTGGATGACGAGCCCGTTGCTGAAAGAGAGGCTTGCGGAATCTCCTGCTATCATGTATCCATCGCCACTCAGCCTCGGCACAGACTGTATGCCACCCTCGCATACAAGGTGTGCACTGTATTCGTCAACCTTTCCGCCCTCGATATAGGGTGCAATGAACGGGTGGGTGACAAACTGCTCCATGATATTGTATGAATATACGCTGTTGTTGGCCCTGAGATCAGCAGCGTTTACCACAACGCCAATAGAGATAGAATCCTTGTTTGTATAGAGGAATCCGCCCGCCTTCACGCCATCAGGGAGGAATCCAAGCACATATTCGCCTGCATATCCCTGTGATCCTCTCAGGTTGAACCTCTCATTTATTGTAGCCTCCGGAAGCTTCACTACCTCCTTTATGCCTATGGCAACGTCGCGGTCCCCGATGGGCTTCCTCAAGCCGGAATCTATTGCAACCCTTGGATTTGCCCCTTCGGCAAGGATGACGACATCAGATGTTATCACGTCTCCATCCTGCTCAACCCCAATGACCTTCTTATCCTTGAATGCCACCTTATCCACAGTGATGCCGGTGACAAGGGTTGCACCGGATGCTTTCGCCTTGTTTGCCAGGAACTGGTCAAACTTTGCCCTGAGCACTGAGTACCCGGTCTTGTTTTTCTCGAATTTCTTCGACCTGAAATCAATGGAGATAAGCGAATCCTCTGTAAGAAGACCCGTCCCCTTTGACAGTACGTATCTCTCCATAGGGGCAGTTTTCTCCCAGTCGGGTATTACCTGCGCAAGTTCGTTTCCCCAGAGTATGCCTCCGGAGACATTCTTGCTTCCCGGAGGATCTGATCTCTCCACAAGCAGAACGTTAAGACCGGAAGAGGCAAGCTTTATTGCAGTTGATGAACCTGCGGGGCCAGCCCCGACAACAATAGCATCAAATTCGCTCATCCTCACTAAATGGCATGGTCGTTAAAAAAGGTTGCAATGGTATGTTAATGCCCAAGTTAAAGTCCCAATTACTTTTCGGGCAATTTTAAAAAGATGATGCCCATATCACATGATCATCCATCCTGCCAGGTGAGTCCAGTAATCTCATTTATTCTCGAAAATTTTTTTGTGTCAGCATTAAGCCGCAAGAGTTCAGTGCTTATTTGTCTTTTTATATCCAGCATACAAAACAGTCCTGGAAAAATTGATTTCAGGCAATTTACTTGCGGAGTGAATTGAAAGATCACGCCCAGATATACAAGAGGCTGAATGAGTATTTCGGGGATCTTCACTGGTGGCCTGCAGAGACCAATGACGAGATCCTGATCGGAAGCATCCTGACTCAGAATACTTCATGGAAGAATGTTGAAAAGGCAATTTTGACTCTTAAGGAGGAGAACCTGCTCTCCCTGCCCGCTATCGCCGGAGCAAATGAGGAAGCAATCGCACTGAGGATCTGGAGTTCCGGTTTCTTCAGGCAGAAGGGTTCCAGGATTAAGAGCATAGCGGCAACAATAGTCGATCAGTACGGCAGTATTGATGCAATGCAGTCGCTTACAACGCAAGATCTTGCTGATTTCTTCGGCGGCCTCAAGGGAATCGGGCAGGAAACACTTGATTCAATTCTTCTATACGTTTTCAACCGGCCGGTCATGGTTATAGATTCCTACACGAGGAGAATTATTTCCCGGCTTGATTACCCGGAAGAGGCTGGTGATGCTGAGATAAGGGAAAAAGCACTCTCTGATCTCATGCATTCTGTCGGAACCCTGAAAAATTATCATGCATGTCTTGTTGAACTGGGCAAGAGGTTCTGCAGAAAATCGCCTGAGTGTGCCGGATGCCCCTTGAACAGCGACTGCAATTACGCTATGGTCTTAAGTTCCCCATAGCCAATAAGGCGCCACCTGTTGGAAATCCTTCTTCCAATGGCAACCCGTGTGCCGACGTTTGCTGCAACCGGGTACCTGAGGCTGACTTCAATGTCATCCTTTCTTGCGGAGTTCACTATTGCAACGGTATTTGCCGTGCCTACTGTGAGCATGAGGCTCTCCTTGCTCTTTATCGGCGTGATAGTCTGCTCCTCGGCAAAACCTACCACCCTTGTAAGCAGGTGTGTTTCAACCACTGCATCTGATACCACTGGAGGCGCCTTCCCGACGTTACCGACAATCCTGCCTGTAAAGGAGTCGTTCTTTGTAAGGAATGGATCAAGTTTGGTGCCGACTGCGGCCAGCCCTCCCGGTCTTATCCTGTCGAGGCTGCTGGTTCCTGCCCTTAGGCTCGTTATCTCGGTTATCACGTTTTCCCATGTCTGCTTGTTGCCTCGCGTTATCTGAATACCGGGCGATATCTCGATCTCCTGCCCAACCCGCAATTCACCCGTCACCAGTGAACCGCCTAGGACACCCCCGACAAGCTTGACAGGGTTTGTTCCTGGCTTGTTGACGTCAAAAGACCTAGCAACATACATCATTGGATCCTTCGAAGGATCAAATACAGGAGAAGGTATCCTCTCCTCGATTGCCTTGAAGAGCGAGTCTATGTTCACATTGTGATAGGCGCTCACCGGTATTATCGGTGCATCCTCCGCCACACTTCCCTTGAGGAAAACCTTTATTTCATTGTAGTTTTCTATCGCCTTCTCCCTTGTGACGAGATCTATCTTGTTCTGTGCCACTACTATGTTCCTGATACCCATGATCTCGAGCGCTGTCAGGTGTTCCCTGGTCTGCGGCTGTGGACATTTTTCGTTCGCGGCTATTACAAGTAGGGCACCGTTCATAATGGATGAGCCGGCAAGCATCGTGGCCATCAGTGTCTCATGCCCGGGTGCATCAACAATTGAAATTGATCTTGAGACTGTGCATTTTCCTTCTTCAGGGGTCCTGGAGTAATATACCTCGCCGTTCTCGTTTGTGCACTTATAAATTGTCACGTCGGCATAACCGAGCTTGATCGAAATTCCCCTCTTTATCTCCTCGGAGTGCGTGTCGGTCTTTGTTCCTGTCAGGGCCTGAGTAAGCGTGCTCTTCCCATGATCGACGTGGCCGACCATTCCTATGTTAACACTTGGTTGAGAATCCATCAGTTGCTTACCTTTGCCTCTTCCCCTTCAAGAGGGTTGGGGCCATACTGTATTATCTTAAGATTGAGCTGCGAAATATCTGTCCCGACGATTGCTCCCCGTACAGTAACACGCTTCCTCTTGCCGTCTTTTCCGGCTTTTCCCCTCGTATAGGTTTTCAAGATCTTCTTCTTACCGGAAAGCTGAAGGTCGGATCTCATTGCAAAACCGTCAACTGAGGTCCCTCCAGTCAATTTCAGCCTGTATCCTGGTAGATTAAAGAATATACCATCAAGTTCTTCTCCTATCTTTCTTCCTGCTAGCGAGCCCAGGTTCTCCGGAGAGACTTCTCTCTTGTGTGTCTTGCCGGTCTTTGGATCCGCAATTAGTGCTACAGCATTTGCCATTATTTTCACTCCTGATCAACGTTGGTCTAAGGTGCCCCTTATTTTTCATGAGTTAATAAATAATCTGATACCTGACCCAATGTCGCAAGCTACCGGGCAGCTTCGACCATGGAGCCATGGCATTCCTCATTCGACAATGCACAATTTATTCTGGAAATATGAGAAAATGTTCCAAATGGAAATGGGTTAAGTTGAAAGCGACTCGAAGTATACGAGTACCTGAACATGCTTTCCAATGACAAGTGTTATGATGTTACCGAAATATGTCAGCCGCTGTTTGATCGGAAGTGAAAGTAGTTTTATCCAACTGATCATTACACCCTGTGATCGTTCTCGGGATTGAAGGTACCGCTCATACAGTGGGATGCGGCATTCTGGATGGAAACAGGATACTTGCAAGTGTGTCCTCGACATATTCACCCACAAAGGGCGGGATCCACCCCAGGGAAGCTGCTGTACACCATTCTGAGAACGTTGTCCCAGTCATTAAGAAATCACTGGATAAAGCGGGCATTTCAATTGAAGATGTCGACCTGATAGCGTTTTCAATGGGACCCGGTCTCGGACCCTGCCTGAGAGTTGTTGCAACAGCTGCGAGGACCCTTTCGCTCAGGCATAAAATTCCGCTTGTTGGGGTCAACCACCCCCTGGGACATATTGAGATCGGGAGGATGCTCTCTGGTGCTTACGACCCCGTGATGTTATACGTATCGGGGGGAAACACCCAGATCATTGCCCACATGCAGGGCCGGTATCGCGTTTTTGGAGAGACGATCGACATTGGCCTGGGGAACATGCTTGATAAGATTGCAAGGGACTTCGGGTATCCTTTTCCGGGCGGCCCAAAAATAGAGGCACTGGCTTCTTCCGGTAGCAAGCTTCTCGATCTTCCATATTCAGTTATGGGCATGGATACCTCCTTCTCGGGAATATATACTGCCGCTAAGAGGCACAAAGAGCTCGGCGAATCTGATCAGGACGTGTGCTACAGCATTCAGGAGACTGCGTTTGCGATGCTTGTAGAGGTAACGGAAAGAGCACTGGACTATCTTGGAAAGAGTGAAATACTTCTCGCCGGCGGAGTTGCGAGGAATAAGCGGCTCAGGGAGATGATTGCCATGATGAGCCAGGAAAATGGCTGCAAGCCTTACCTGACTGATCCTGAATATTGCATGGACAACGGTGCAATGATAGCGAGAGCCGGCCAGCTCATGTATGAAAATGGGCAGCGGCAGGAAATTGCAGATACTGCGGTTGTTCAGAACTACAGGATAGACGAGGTCGAGGCAGGATGGGTCAATTCAGAGAGCAGGCCGAGGCAGATGCAGGGTGCAGAGGCAGTGATCCGGAAAACCATGTATGTTGGCAGAGAAGCCATATCAAAGACCCGTGTCCGGAAAGGTTATCGTGACTCCAGGCTTGACTCAAGGATAAGATCCTCAAGGCTGAGAAATGAGGTTTCCATAGCGCTGAGAATGCATGAAATCGGCATCGACACACCAACCATATATTCACTCAGATCCGATTCATCTAGAATTATCATGCAGTGGATAGATGGGATTAGCCTGAGAGATGCCCTGGCTTCCATGGATGATCCGCAGCCAGTGATGCACAACCTCGGTGAACTCGTGGCCAGGATGCACTCAAACTTGATTGCACATGGAGACCTTACGACAAGCAACATGATTGTCGACCGGAGCGGCAGGATGTACTTCATTGATGCAAGCATGGGTACCTATCCCGCAGAAATGGAGGGGCTCTCACAGGATCTTTTCCTGCTGAAGGAGTCACTGGCAAGCATGCATGGGGACCTGCCTTCACTGTGGCGCCACTTTCTTGACTCGTACCGGACAAATATCAGATTCGCGGATGAAGTCCTTTGCAATCTGAAAACGATAGAAGCCAGGAGAAGATATGTGTGATACTGGTAACAAGCAACCGGCATAAATTTGAGGAAATTTCGGCCATGTTCAGAATTGCCGAAATCCCGCTTGAATGGAAGCATGTGAAATATGAGGAGATTCAGGAGGATACCACTGAAATGATATCATACCGGAGCTGCGTCGAGGTAAGAAAGGATCTGCATGACGATTTCTTTCTTGAGGATACGGGGCTTTACGTACCGGCGCTCCATGGTTTTCCAGGTCCGTATTCAGCTTATGTGAACAACACAATAGGTTATGCGGGTCTCCAGCGGCTTGTTGATGGAAAAGAGAGGACTGCATACTTCAAGACAGTCATTTCACTGAGCATGAATGGTGCGATTATGCAGTTCGGCGGTGTCCTAAAGGGTGCTATATCAGATCAGGCGAAGGGATCAACGGGTTTCGGGTTTGACCCGGTGTTTTTACCCGATGGTGAGGTCCTGACCCTGGCGGAGATGGATGTTGAGACGAAGAATCGACTCTCTCACAGGGGCAGGGCCGTATCTGCACTTATAAAATACCTTATCTCGTTGAAGTTTTAGGAATGTTTTGCAATAAATGATCTGAACGCGGACTGGAGAATAAGATTAAGTCCGGATATCCTTTTATCCCGCCCGCGGCTGAATAATCCATGCAATTAAACACATTATGAATATTACCATTGGTAATAATTAATACAGGAAGCACATTTAATGGGATCCGCTAACAAAATTTTTAATATCGAGCTTAAATAAGCGACGGATAAATAATGGCAAGAAACATATCGATCGAGCAGCTTAACAAGGTACCGACACACAAGAGTGACGTTGAAATTGTTGAGAGAAAGGGAATCGGTCATCCAGACAGTATCTGCGATGGCATAGCCGAGGCAGTCAGCAGGGAACTTAGCAAGTATTACCTTAAGGAATACGGAAGGGTTCTGCATCACAATACGGATCAGCTCGAGGCAGTGGGCGGGCAGTCAAAACCCAAGTATGGCGGAGGAAAGATACTTGAGCCAAGCTACATCATATTGAGCGGTAGGGCAACCTCGCAGGTGGATGGCGAGAGCATACCGGTAAAGTCTATCTCGATAGGAGCGACCAAGGAATACCTGAGATCAAACTTCAAGCATCTCAATATCGATACCGACGTGATCATAGACTCGATGATAGGCCATGGATCAGTCGATCTCAGGGGGCTATTCGACACCGGCAAGCTGAAATCAAATGATACGTCATTTGGTGTTGGTTTCGCACCCTTCTCGGATACGGAGAAGCTTGTTCTTGCAACAGAGAAATACATTAACGGCGACATGAAGAAAACTCTTCCCGCAGTAGGATACGACGTCAAGGTTATGGGATTCAGGGAGAAGAACACAATCAACCTGACAGTTGCGGCTGCCTTTGTGGACAAGTACGTGAAGGATCATAGCGAGTACCAGAGCATTAAGGAGCAGCTCAGGTCAAAGGTCCTGGACAACGCAACGAAGTTGACGGACAAGAAGGTCCAGGTCTTCGTAAATACGGGCGACTCCGAAGCCGAGCATGTTGAGTACCTTACTGTGACAGGACTATCCATGGAGAATGGGGATGATGGATCGGTCGGCAGGGGAAACAGGGTAAACGGCCTTATCACCCCGTACAGGGCGATGAGCATGGAGGCAGCGGCCGGGAAGAACCCCGTCACTCATGTTGGGAAGCTCTATAACGTTCTATCAAACATCATAGCTGCTGACATTGTAAAGGAGGCAGGCGGCGACATAGAGGAAGTACTGGTGAGAATCGTATCCCAGATTGGAAGAGAAATTTCAGATCCACATGTCGCGAGCGTGCAGGCAATATACGCAAGCGGAGTCCAGGCATCTAAATATGAAAGCAAGATCAGGTCGATCGTTGACGGTCATCTCAACAGGATATCTGGCCTGACAAACCAGTTTGTAGAAGGTAAGCTGTCAGTATTCTGATCTCACATGTCCGGAATGGTTGCGAAAAAGGTTATTTTTTCGGGCCACGTCCAGGGTGTGTCTTTCAGGAGACAGGCTAAGGATGCTGCCGACAAGGCAGGCATTTCAGGCTGGATCTGCAACCTTGCAGACGGAACTGTCGAGGCCCTCTTTTGCGGCGAGGAACCCTCCGTCTACAAGGTAATTAATTTTTGCGTCCACGATATGAGGAGGGCAGAAGTTTCATCATATACAGTAAAGGATGCGGAATGCCCCGATGGGAAGGAATTCACGATCCTTTGAGATCATTGCAAAACTTCAAAGTGGTACCCTACGGACTTGACCTTTTCAAGAAGTTCTGCGGCATGTTTCGATCCTCTTACATTCACTGTGAAGGTTATGCTCTGGAAGCCGATAGGGGTGGTTTCGTCCAGGTTGTCAACCTCCGCATGATATATATTTCCTCCAGCCTCAGAGATCGCCGCTGCAATCCTGTATAGTGTTCCGGGCCTATCTGGAATCTTGAAACCAATCCTGATCAGCCTCGATTCATGTTCAAGCGACTTGTAGATAATCTTCGAGAGCAGGAGCAAATTTATGTTACCGCCGGAAAGGACAACCACAGCCTTCTTCCCGGAGATGTCCACCTTACCCCCCAATATTGCCGCGAGGCCGGCGGCTCCTGCCGGCTCAACAACTATTTTGTTGTGCTCAAGAAGGTGGTAGAGGGCAAGGGCAATTGTCTCGTCGGATACAGAAATTATCTTGTCAACGTATTTCTGTATAACAGAGAAGGTGATGTTCCCAGGACGCCTTATCGCAATACCATCTGCTATTGTCTCGCCGGTTACATGCTCAACAATATTTCCTGCCTCAAAGGATGCCATTACCGAATCATAATTTTCGGACTGAACCCCTATCACGGTAACTTTGGGATTGATCGTCTTTGCCGCAAGGGCTATTCCAGATATCAAGCCACCCCCACCAACCGGCACTATAATGAGGTCAGCATCTGGAATATCCTCCATGATTTCCAGCCCAATAGTACCCTGCCCGGCGATGATCGATGCGTCGTTGAATCCTTCTATGAATGTCCTGCCCTCTTCTGCTGAAAGCCTGAGCGCATGGTCCCTTGCCTCCGCGTAGTCTGATCCGTAAAGGTCAATCAGTGCCCCATATCGCTCAACCGCGCTGATCTTAGCAGGCGTTGTATATTTTGGCATAACTATCTTGCAGTTGATTCCGCTTATCCTGGAAGCAAGAGCGACACCCTGTGCATGGTTCCCTGCACTGACGGCTATAACACCCGCTTTCTTCTCTTCTGATGTAAGTTTCGATATCTTGAACAGGGCTCCCCTGATCTTGAATGAACCAGTTTTTTGCAGGTTTTCCAGTTTGTAATAAACAGACCCCCCAAATTTCTTTCCAATTGTTTCCGAGGAGTCTGTCTGTGTGCGATTTATTTTCCCCTTGAGAAATTTAGCCGCCTCAAGAATGTCCTCGAAGCCGGGTTGTTGTACAGGATCAACCATCAATCAATCAGTTGGGATTTGCACTTGATTTATATTACTTTTTGCTAAGAGCGAATTTGGGCATGCAGGATAATCATCCATTCACGAGTCACCGATCCGTTCCACTTTTATGAGAAGAAAAGTTACCATGTTATGAAGTTTGGAGTTATCGGTCTCGGAAACCATGCAATAAACAGGGTGATGCCAGCCATCATGTTGTCTGGCAACTCCATAGAGGCTGTTTACAGCAGGAACCCGGAAAAGGCTGAGAGGATAGGGAGGAAGTTTGGCGGCAAGGCGTTCGATAATTTGGAGCAAATGCTCTCGTCCGACTTGGATGCGTTATACATTGCTTCCCCGAATAATCTCCATTATGAAAATGCGTTGGCGGCGCTTGATCATGGAAAGCATGTGCTGCTGGAAAAGCCCATGACGCTCAGTTACGAAGATTCTAAGAAGCTTGTCAACAAAGCCGATCAGGATCATCTGTCCCTGGCAATTGGTTTTCACCTGAGGTTGCACCCTGCGGTTGAACAGATAAAGAGACATGTGCTGAACGGCGATCTTGGCGACATCACAACCGTGGATGCATGCTGGGGCGGTTTCAGCTCCTCGAGCAGGACAGTAACCGAAGACTCCGACAACAGATGGTGGAGCGACGAGGCGTTGGTAGGAGGCGGTTCCATAATGGGAACCGGCGTTCATGTATTTGATGCATTGAACAACATCATGGGCATGCATCCAGACAGGATATCGAGCTTCAGGGACCCGAGAGGTTCGATAATAGATTCAACCACCTCAACAATAATGAGTTACGGGGCAACCATCGCCCATGCAGTATCATCGCGCAAGATGTTTTTGCCGGACAACTCGCTTCGAATAACCGGAACAGAAGGATCTGTTATCTGTACAGGTCTCTTCTCCACAGAGATCAGGTCTTCCCTCAACGTGAACGGCAGGATCAGGAGATTCCGGTCCGGCAATGTATACAGGAAGGAGATTGATGCATTCGTGGATCTTGTCAATGGAAGGCATTCAGCAATAGCGACTGGAAGGGATGGATCGGTGGTGGTAAGAATGACTGAGCTTGCAATCAGGTCGGATTTGGAGGAAAGGTCTTTCCCTGTCGATCTGTGATCAAGGTTATTTGCCATCAGGACAGGAGCCTTCCAGATCTGTCCTTAAAGCAGCACTATCCGCAGATATCAGACAGGTGCCATCTTTTTTACAACCATATAAGGTAAAATTTATTTAAATCAATTGGGAATTATACCTTATGGCAGATGAGAAGGACTATCTGGAGTGGTTTGACTGGACGCCGGGTATACTTCGTGCTATCTGGGAAATCAAGGAATATTCCAGGGTAAGGCTAAAAAATTTGCCTGAAAGGGACAAGAGTGCGCTTGAGAAGGTCAGGGATTATCTTCTTTCAATGGGCTTGGTAGAGGAATCTCCTGATGGGGACCTTAGCCTGACAGATTCTGGAGAAAAGGTTTACAGGAAGCTGCAGGAAATAAACGAAATAATGAAGGACAGCATCGACTTTGAGGAGTAAACACTCTTTGGACTAAAACGTTCATGAGAATGCTGCGGATAATGATTTGATATGGCTAGTCTAGTTGAAATATTGACGGTGGAACATCTTGCCATAAGCAGGACGGGAGTTATCCGTGGTTCCTACGATCCAGAAGGTTTTGTCTCTTTCAGGGCATATATGAAAGAGTGCCACATCGAGATAGAAGAGAAGATTTGCTTTCCTATCCTGGAAGCATATCCATTCAACGATGCAAAAACATTCTCCGCTAATGTCGAAAGGATAAAAGCTGATCACAAGCTGATCGATACGCTCGCAGGAAACATAATCAAGTGGAGCAATGACGGGAAGACGGAAATGCTTGAAGGCCGTCTGCCACTCTTTTACAAGCTGCTGACTGAGCATAACACAGAGGAGGAGAATGACCTATTTCCAAGGTGGGATTCCATAGACAGCCAAATTCTCCGGTCTTCATCGAAGGACGCGATGTCCATTATCGACTCATTTGGCAGGAAGGAATACATGAAGATAATAGGGTACAACGATTCTTCCTTTTCTTACTTCTTCGGATTGAAGTAAACTAGATTCCCCGCTTCTTTATATTGGTCACATCGAACCTGTGACTTAGTTTCTTTGCCATTGTTGCAAAGGCTGGAATAATCTCCTCTTTCTCGTTTTCTGCGCTTCGCCCATAACCCTTCCTCTAATTCGGAATAAAAGGTGTTAAAAAGGGTGCGTGCATCTCCGCCTGATGTCGGAGACAGGCGATAATGCATCCAGGGAATATTCTTCCGAGGTCTTGTTCATGATAAAGGACTTCAGGACAGATCTTTTATTATACAGGGAGAGAGCCGCCCTGCTTATCCCGGACAGATATCAGAGGAACACTTTTGTGATCACTAATGACGGTGAATCCATCCGCTATTTCCTGAAGAGCACTTCTCAGACGGGGTTGTCATACATGAAGGCGTTCTTCAGCAAACTTTACATGTGCAACTTTGAAATGATGGACCCACCCGGGTTCGAACCGCTGAGGACGGTTGTTCTAAAAACAGCGCTAAGGAATTTCAGGGGAAGGCAAAAATACAGTGCCGGTTTCGTCAGAACACTTACGGGCGGGCTCTCCTCCGTGAGGGATCTCATGTACACTGTGGAAGTGATTGTTGAATCATCCAACAGGCTGTCGGCAAGAAGACGGCATTACGGTTTCTCTGTCCGCATAACGCTGTCAGGTGATCCCGTCACATTCGATTCGGCTATATCGGTGATCAGGGAATCACTCAGGGAGATGAAAGAGGATAAGGGTCCGGTTCTTAAGCTGACTGAGAGAAAGAGATTCAGGCTGCTCAGAAACCTCCTGAAAGACCCATTCCAGCTTAGCAGCGTCATAAGGATACCGGAGGATGAGGGGCTCCTTATTTCCGGTCCGGTTGCTCAAGCTTGATTCCGTAGTACTGGTACCATCCTCCCTTGCTCCCTTTCTTGTTCCCAAGATAGCCTGCCAGAACCAGCTTTTTCAGAATTGTGGGAGGGGCGTAGTCTGGTCTTTTGGTCTCTTCGTACATGTACTCGGCCACATGAAGCATTGTGTCGAGCCCGATAAAGTCTGAGAGTTCGAACGGTCCCATTGGGAAACCAAAGGCTAGTTTTGACATCCTGTCGATTTCGGATATTCCCGCAACGCCTGATTCAAACATTCTGTAGGATTCCATGAGCCAGCTGTTCAGGAACCGGGTCGTAAAAAAACCCGGGCCGTCGTTAACGATAATCGGCACCTTCTCCGCAGATTCGGATATGCTCACAATGGAATGGATTGCATCTTCTGTTGTCTCAGGGCCTTTAACAACCTCGACTAGCTTCATGACCTGTGGAGGGTTGAACCAGTGCATTCCAATAAAGTTCTTTCCCCGGGTAGTATAGGAAGAGAGGCTGCTTATCATTATGCCGGATGTGTTGGATGCAAATATTGCACTTTTTTTCACGATACTATCGAGTTTCTTAAAAAGTGCGCCCTTGACCTTCTCATCCTCTGTTATCGCCTCAATGATCAGATCACAGTCCTTCAGGTCTTCCTGGTTTATCGTGACACTTATTCTGGATAGGGTCTGGTCAGCTTCCTCCTTTTTCATTTTTCCAGCGGATACAGCCTTCTCCAGGCCGAACCTTCCAGATTTTATCATCTGCATTCCGTTCTGGAGGAAATCCGTAGAAATGTCGTTCATAATCACCGTGTATCCGTATCTTGCAAGCGTCTGCGCAATTCCGTGACCCATTATACCCGAGCCGATTACACCTATTTTCATGTTTTCTGAGTCCTGCATGCATGGTAATTGATTAGTTAGATGATAATTATTGCATGCTGCTCGATAGGCTCTATTAATAAGAACAAGGAGAGAGAATGTCAATATAGATAAAGAATTGAATTTCTTAGTTTACATCAAACCTCTTCAGTTAAACTTCTCAAAAAGTAAGGTGAAATAACCTGTTTATCTTTAACCAAAAATGGGATCCATGATACTCTCCCTGACCTTTGCAGCAACAGTTGCAAAATCTAACGAACTAATCGTCTTTCCTAGATTGGCTTTACTTGGTACCAATACCACTTTCTCTCTATACACGCTGTTGAGGCGAGCTTGTCTGATGGGTGGACTAATTTATTTTGTGAGAAGTGTCGTCAATGGACTTGGAAAAGTTATTTTGCTGCTTTTCTATCAATTCCAGTTCATTTATCGCAGTTACATACTTATTAATGGTTTCCAGCCCTTTTACTGTAATTTTAATGACTATTCTCCTTGAGGTGAAGAAAGAATGCTCACTTACAGAAATAAGTCCTGAAGAACTTAACTTTGTTATATGGTTTCCAAGGCTTCCCTTCGCGAGTCCTGTTAGCTTGGAAAGCTCAGTGAATCCTAGTTTTCTGTTCATCGAAAGACAAATTAAGATGAGAAGACGCGATGAAGATTTCAGTATTCTATCATTAAAAATAGACGAGAGTACCTTTAATGAATCTTCTTCACTCGTCATCTGTGATTATCACACTCTGATAATTGGCATTGTATATTCCTGCCAGCCCACATGCAAACCAAGCAATTGCTTCAGCTAACCATACAATGGTTAAAATAAGGTAATCCCTGGCTACTATGCTAAGAGCAGAAACAATGCACGCTAGAACAAAGCTGGATATGGCTGCCCACGTTTCCAAGTGCATCCGTGCCATGCTCTTTTTTAGGCCGTTCATTATTGACCATGGAACATAAACTGCCAGGAATGCATACAATAAGACAAGATAGCTATAGAACCCAGCCAGGGCGGCCCCGGATAGAATGCCTAAGATAATTAAAACGGACAAGGCAGTTAAGGTTCTGTATCTTTTCCATTTCGCTCTCATCATAATATTTGAGGCTCTGGCGGCTTTGCTGAATACATTAGCAGTAAAAACCATTACAATAACTGACCCAGCGATGTATGGAAGCAGAAGCAACCAAGGATACATGCTTATATATTGATAGAAGAACCCGGAAAATGTGAATAAGAAAAATGCCGAGCCCCACCCAATATAATACAGTCCAAGAGTTCGCCTCAATAGGTAATCCTCGAATTCCAATGCCTTTTCAATTAGCGACCTGCTTTCATTCAAGTATTCCAGATTTTTGGAAATCATACCTGTCTCATCGCCTCAATGTCCTGGGCCTTGATATGCTTGAATAAATAAATATCTATTACAAATATAATAAGTTCCCATAACATAAGCCCCGCTATGAGCAGTTGCCAACTCAATCTTTGCGGATTTGATGATACAAAACTATTTAGTGGACTGCTGCTCAAGAATGCCGCCTGAATCAGGCTTGGTGCAGAGTCCCATGGGGATACGTAGATAAGAATTTTTGATGCGCTTCCAAATAGCAACTGGTAACTCAACCCGAAAACCAGCACCATAGGTATGAATGATAAAAACTGCACGAATTTAATCCTTGAAAAAGAGATTACCAACAAAACAAGCATTACGCTAATTGACATGAAGAACAATCCAATAAATATCTCAACTGAGAATGTTTTCAAAAAAGATAGATAGTCAGGGAAAACATCTACTTTCGAAGACAAGTAAAACATCGATGAAGTGAAAAGGATACCTATCACTATGAGAAATACAGAAACTAAGATCCAGGCAAGCATTAAGTCAAGCAGATATCGCCGTTTGGAGAGTTTAGTAAATTTGAACGAAAAAATTAAGGAGTTTGATGACCATGCAATAGAGGTAGCTAATGTTATGGAGACCGCGGAAAATGAGACAAGTGATATTATAGCATAGTATGACGCCGTAATGTATTTGGCATTTATTGATGTTATGGAGCCATTGTAAAATACAAACGCGCCCAGTATCGCCCACATGAAACTGAAAAATCCTCCCCAAAACCAGAGAAGTTTATTCGTCATTAAAGCTTGAAAATAATATCTTGCGATCATCTTATCACTTCCTGAATCGAGCTTTCTAAATCCGTAGATGACAATAGTGAGGCATCCCCTTTATCCAATGTAACAGAAAATATACCGTATTTAGACCGAATAACAGAAAGGGCTGCTGGAACTTCGCCCCTTGTTAGGTACAGCCTGTTGATATCAGTAGAACTGAATCTACCGTAAATCTGCCCGTCAGCTATTAGGTATAAGCCCCAACCTGGAAGAGACTTTAAAGCTGTAAAATCGTGAGTGTTAATGAGAAGGCTGCCTTTAAAGTTCTTCAAGTCCTCTATCATCATCAGTCTCCTTCTCGCATCAAGGTTCTCGAAAGGTTCGTCAAGGAGGGCAAGTTTGTTTCCAAGCTCAATTGCCATTATGTCGAAGAATGCCTTATTCTGACCTGTGCTGAGTTCCCTCGTTTTCTTGGGGAGTATCTCGGATAAATCATACTTCTCAATGTGGGCCAAAACATTTTTCTGTTCTATTTCCATAATTGAACAATACATTTTTATTACGTTCTTGATGGGAAGATCAACAAGACGATAGACTGTATCCAAATTGCAAGCGACACCTGATGTTCTGCCAGTGAATTTAGTATCAGCGCCCATTATCTTTATAATTCCATGTGTTATTTTAGCAAGGCCAAAGACCGCTTTTATTATCGTAGTTTTACCAGATCCATTGGGTCCGACTATTGCGACCTTTTCGGACTTAATCTGAAGACTGATGTTTGATAGTATAGCCTTCTCCTTATTGGAATACCCCAGGTCAACATCAACTAACTCCATTTCAGACATATCAGGAGATTTGGCAGAAATATTAGAATAGATTCCGGAGTCTAAATTTTCGACTCCTAATTTAGCTGCAGGTTTAGCACAGGATCAACTATATTTATAGCCATAATAGCGCTAGTGAGAAACTGCTTAAGGATTAGGGCCTAACTAATGACAACAGAAATTATCCATTCCTGAGGTTGGAAACTGTTTATCGTCCCGGCTTAAAAGTCGGCTGTTTAGTACTAATATCTTTATGCTCACGCGAAATATCCGTCAGGTAATTATGTATTTTAATCCTAGAACCATCAAGATTTTTGAATGGATTGGTGAGAATAGCAGGAAATGCAAATATAATCTATCCAAAAATAACATGCCCGATTATATAGCAAGGAAATCAGGAATTGATTTTTCTTTCGAATCTTATGAAAAGAACCGTTCTTCGGCCGAGAACCTTTTCGTTGAGGCAGTCTCGAAACTATACAATGTGCCGCAGGGATGCGTTACTCCAACTATTTCCGGATCAGAGGCAATATATGTTGCGCTCCTTCACATCCGCAGGATGTCGGGAAAGATCACAATATTCTTACCGGAATACGAACCAATATTTTCCGTCGCCGAGTCGCTCGGCTTTGAGGTTCTCTACAAGGAACTGAGCTCGATTAACCTTGAGGATACCGAGCAGCCGTTTGCATGTTCACTGCCCAACAACCCCATAGGAACTTCCAATCCGGTCATGCTGGAAGGGGCGTCCCAGGACGAAGTATCGATCCCGCTAAGATATTTTGACGAGACCTTCTCTGAGTTCAGGAGCACAAAGGGACAAACCGTTTTCCACGAAGGAAGATCGATCATAACGTCATCGACCATGGTCAAGTATTACGGCCTCTCCGACCTGAAGGTCGGGTGGATCCTTGCGGATTCAGCCGAGAGGGAGTTCTTTAAAAATGTGATGAACGCAATCACTCCATCCATACCGCCATATTCCCTGTGGATTTCATACCAGGCACTGCAGGAGAAGAGTTACTTTGACAAGGAAGTCCAGGACCTGGTGAAAACAAACACGGAGATAATCGATGGTTTTATCGAGGATACACACGGTCTTACCTGGGAAAAACCGGACGGGACACCGTTTGGCTTCGTTCACATGAGGAGGAGGAACTCAAGGGAACTGTGCCAGGACATACTTGACAAGACGGGTGTTCTATTGGGCCCCGGAAAATATTTCGGAGACGATACCAGTTTCAGGATATGCTACACATTGCAACCAGAAGACGTGAAGAAAGGGGTTAAGCTGCTGGGTGACTATTTCAAGGATCATTCGATGAAGTGATATCTCTTAATACAGAGTGAAAAATCAGTCCTTTTTCTGTATTATCAGCTTCAGCCCGTCGACGTCTTTTATGATAGCCTTGTCTCCTGGCTCAAGCTTCTCCTTCGGGTCGAACGGGGAGGCAGCCCAGACCTGTGAATCGACAACCACCTCTATCCTTTCCGGAGAGACGGATTTTATGATGCCATGTCGGCCTATCATCGCTTCCACGCCCGTGAATCCGGATGCACCGAACGGGTACCTGGTCAGAAGCCTCCCAAGCCATGCGCCTATGAAGAGACTCCCTGCCGTATCGAGTACTATTATCAGTATGAGAAAGGTCTCAGTGATTGGCACGTTTCATAATTATTTGTTGGGATATATTGTTATCTGTCCTCCCTGGCGATACTCATCTTTGGCTTAACCGGATCCCAGGATCTAGCACCGAACTGGATTGATGTCTACTGGTGCTCTTCGGGCAGTGTGTACTTCCTCTCAGCACCGAACGGCTTGAACTGCTTGCCGTTGCCGCGGTAGAACTTTGAGAAGAACTCAACATAGAGAAGCCTTGCCCCCTGGATCCCTGGTTCGAATATAGCGATTGCAAGGTTGAAGATCTGCCCCAATATCAGGATCACTCCGCCAAGGATTATGAAAACAAAACCCTTGTCCAGGTTTGAAAGGAATATGCGGTTCACAACATACGCAAGTATCACGGATGCAAGCAGTATCCCGACTATCCTGGTGTATGAAAGAATGTGCGATATGAGCGACGGGACCTCAATCATTCCACGCCCTCTCTCAAACACAGCAACCACCACAATGCCCAAAATCGCGACGTAGACGGGTATTGCCGTGAGCGGACCCGTAACTGGATCCAGGGAAATGGGCACCTTGTGCAGGAAGTCAAGTCCCGTAATGGCGACGCCCCATGCAAGCATGAGCCACCCTCCGGAGCTGATCGCCTTGTGATCCTCGCCGTGCGATATTGCATTGAGGATCCCGAGTACGAAGCCGAATGATACCATTGCGAGTCCTATGTAACCAGAAACAAGAAGCAGCTTGGCAATTCCGTAGGAATCGATCGGGTTCAGGATCGTGAAGGGAAGTATCTGGAACCCGAAGAAGCCGTTGAAAATGAATCCAACTATGATTGCTATTATTGATGATGGTATCAGCACCTTGCCAAGGACGAGAAGCGGCCCTTTTCCAAGTATCTTGACGGCAAATGCCGATATTCTCTTTGGAACTATTGAGAAGGTCTCCGGGTGGTTTATCTTCCTGACCATCCATATGGCGAACAGGAGTATAACCAGGCCATAGCCCATGTCGCCAACCATTAAACCGAAGAAGAACGGAAATATGAATGCAAATATCATGGTTGGATCAAATTCGCTTTCGACCGGAAGTGAGTAGAAACGGATGAAAAACTCAAAGACGCGGAACCTTTTCCAGTTTGAGAGCGCCGTCGGCGGCTCCTCGCTGGTTTTTACCGTGCTTACAAGGCATGAGCCCCCCGTCGCTCTGTCCAGTATGCCTGTCACCTTTCCAGCATCCTTCACCTTCATCCATCCTTCCATGGCGAATGCTTCTGACGTCGATAACGCCCTCTGGGCAGCCTCAAGCTTGCTTACTTCAATGCGAAGCTGTTCCTCCAGCACCGCGATCTTTTCATAATACGTTTTTGCTAGTGAAAGATATTCTTCGTTTATTTTTGCAAGCGCCTCTTCCCTTGCCTTCAGGCTGGAAACCAGGTCCTCATAGTATCCAGCCGGTGTTCCCTTGAGTTCCGGTATGTGCAGGAGCTGGTAACCCATCTCGGTCGCAAACTTCGCGAGATCCTTTTCCGCCATTACCGGGATGGTGACGACGTACTGCCCGTTTGGGGTGGGAACGACAGACGGCGAAGAAGGGAGCTGCCTTATTGCATCCGGGTCTATGTCATGCATGGCGCTTGTAATGATGTATGATTTCGTGAATGCAGTGTTGAAGATAGAGAGATCAACCTCCATTCCTATCAACGGCTGGATCGTCTCCATGCGGTTGTGAATATCCTTGATATCCGTGCTGATATCGGTCTCTGTCTCTTTCAGAACGCGGAGTTCATCTGTCAGATCTATGGATTTTGCCCCTTCCAGCGCCTCTTCCAGGGATGAGAATTTTTTCTTCGTTGAAACTGGTTGTTTTGGGAGGACACCCATGTATGATTTCAGTTTCTGGAGCTCTGCGTTTGCTCCCTCGACCAGGGATGTAAGATCGGATGTCTTCATGTACTGCAGCAGATCCTTGTTCACCGGTTCAAGCTGCATTACCCTCATGTCATGCAGTATCGAGACGACACGTTCCCTGTATTTTATCAGGGAAATTATCCGAATCTTTTCCATTTTTTCCGGCCGGATAGACGTTGCTTACTCCTCCATGAACTTCTTTATTGCTCCCAGCAGTATTGCGGATGCCTCTTTCTTATCCAAGATCACCCTCATATGGGACGCCCTCTGCCTTGCCGCCTTCAGCGCATTTTCTTCCGCTTCACGCAGTCGCTGGACCTCCTCGTCAAGTTTTTCCCGGCGTTCCGATTTCAGCCTGGAAATTTCGGCTTCTATGTCCTGCTGGGATTTCCTGGCCAGGTTCTCGTAGTTTTCCTTCAACTTCATGCTTTCTTCGTTAAATTCCGCATTTGATTTCTCTTCTGCTTCCTTGATTTTCTTAAGTATCTCTATATCGTCCGCCATCAGATCACTCCTGTAAATACCATGAGAAGCACGACGCCCGTTACGCTCAGGTTAATGGTCCATATGATCGCCCTTATAAGCCGGAACTTCCGCACTGCCGGACTGTTCAGAACATCCGGGCTCATCTTATAGAAAAATACGCGCTTGCCATTCTTGTCGTATAGTGCCATCAGAGAGCACCTCCGCCCATTGCATTCTTCGCCTCAAGGTTTCTCTTGACTGCCTTCAGCATGCTGAAGGTTTCCCTCTCCATCTCGTCCAGCCTCATCCTGATGTACTTTGCATTGGCAACCAGCCCGGGTATCAGGATGTTCTCGATCGCATTTGATCTCCTCTTTGTCCTGTCTATTTCATGCAGGAGCTTCCGCATCGAATTTTCCTTTTCCGCAATTTCCAGGAGGGCCCTGAAAATTTTCTCGAACTTGATGATAGAATCGTTGATGACGGTTGGGATGGAAACGGCACGGTATATTTCGGACAGCAGGCTCTCATGGTATACCACGTTGAGGGTTGGTATCCTGACACCCATTACGTTCTTTGTTGCAACGTTTGCATCCGTGTCGACCGACATTGCAGCAATCCGTTCAAGATTTACGAGACCGGAAAGAGCCTCTGCAAGCCTGACTGTCTCAAGTGAGGCGCCCATGTCAGAACGGATGTTTTCCCTCATGCCCCTCACAGTCCTGCTGATTGCAAAAAACTCCATGACAAGTGATGTTCTCTTCATCTTCAGCAGATCCAGGCCCTTCCTGGCTAAACGTATTCGCCTGGTCACGTTTATAAGCTCAATCCTGGTCGGCCTGATCTCTGTTGATGCCATCTATCTCACTTTTTCCATTTGCCGTACTTTGCAACGTGATCTTTCTTGACCCTCTTCATCTCCTGCTCAGGCAGCGAAGACAATAAATCCCAGCCTAAATCGAGAGTCTGTTCAATTGTTCTGTCCTCGTCCTTGCCCTGGTTGACGAACCTTTTCTCAAAAGATTCGGCGAATGCGAGGTAAAGCTTATCAGTCTTTCCAAGGGCCTCCTCGCCCACTATTGCGCTCAAAGACCTGAGATCCTTTCCCGTAGCATAGGCGGAATAAAGCTGATCAGAGACTCCCCTGTGATCCTCCCTTGTTCTCCCGGATCCGATACCCTGGTTCATCAGCCTTGAAAGTGATGGAAGGACGTCAATTGGTGGATATACACCATTTCTCTGCAGGTCCCTGCTCATTGCTATCTGACCCTCCGTTATGTAACCGGTGAGATCTGGTATAGGGTGTGTCCTGTCGTCGCCTGGCATCGTTAAAATTGGTATCTGTGTGATTGAGCCGTTCTTTCCCTTGATCTTTCCAGCGCGTTCGTATATCGTGCTTAGATCGGTGTACATGTAACCTGGGTAACCCCTTCTTCCTGGCACCTCTTCCCTGGCAGATGATATCTCACGCAGCGCCTCGCAGTAATTTGTCATGTCCGTAAGGATCACAAGTATATGCATCTCCTTCTCGTATGCAAGATATTCAGCTGCGGTGAGGGCCGCTCTCGGCAGGATGATCCTCTCCATTGACGGATCGGAGGAAATATTGAGGAACATTACGGCCCTTGAAATTGCACCCGTTTCGGTGAACTGGTTTATGAAGAAATTTGCCTCCTCGCTTGTTATACCCATGGCACCGAATACAACCGCGAAGCTCTCGTCTTTCCCAACAACCTTTGCCTGCTTGGCTATCTGTGCTGCAAGCTCGTTGTGCGGCAAACCGGAGGCGGAGAAGAGAGGAAGCTTCTGCCCCCTCACAAGGGTGTTCATGCCGTCGATTGTCGATATACCGGTCTGGATAAACTCGGACGGCTCCTCTCTTGAATATGGGTTTATTGCGTTGCCGACAATGTCAACCTTTTCTCCCGTAATGGGTGTTCCTCCGTCTATAGGGGAGGCAAAACCGTTCAAGACGCGGCCAAGCATGTCATCCGACACCTGTATCCTGGCAGTGGACCCCGAAAAGCGCACAGAAGTTTCTGTAGTGTTCATTCCTGTCGTTGATCCGAAAACCTGTATTACGGCCATCCCTCTCCTTGTTTCAAGCACCTGGCCAAGCCTGGTTTCGCCGTTTTCAAGGTTTATCTGGACAAGTTCATTATATGATGCATTAGGAACCTCTTCCACGAAAAGAAGAGGGCCAGTTATCTGTGTTATTGTCTTGTAGTTAACTTGCGGCAATCTGTTCACCTCCAAGCATGGAAGAGAAGTCTGAATCCATCTCCTTCCATAGAGAAGCGAAGAAGTCTTTCACGTCGTTTTCCTTGACCTCTTTCATCCTTGATATTTTTGATCTCGAAGGCAGCCGCTGGAGCTGATCCATCGTGTTTCCCCTGTCGATGGCCTTTTCCTGTTTCTTTCCAAGTTCAATTATGCTCTTCAGCATGCGGTATTGCTTATCGAGGGAGCAGTAAGTATCTATGTCGTCAAAGGCACTCTGCTGGAGGAAATCCTCCCGGATCATCCTTGCTATGTCGAGTACGGATTTTTCCTTTTCAGGTAGTGCGTCGTAACCAACCAGCTGGACGATTTCCTGTAATTCTGATTCCTTCTGCAGTAAGCTCATTGCGTCGGAATAGACGGAGTTCCAGTCTTCGGCAACGTTTTTGGAATACCATGGAACAAGATCATTCTTGTATAATGAATAACTGTTCAGCCAGTTTATCGAAGGGAAGTGCCTCCTTGAAGCCAGCGATGCATCCAGTGCCCAGAAAACTCTTGTTACCCTGAGCGTGTTCTGCGAAACGGGCTCCGAAATATCTCCACCGGGAGGTGATACGGCACCGACGAGCGTGATCGAGCCCTTCCTCTTTTCGGGAGACTGTACAATCGCAAACCCGGACCTTTCATAAAACTCCGACAGGCGGCGTCCAAGATAGGCAGGATAACCTTCCTCGCCGGGCATCTCCTCCAGCCTTCCCGATATCTCCCTCAGCGCCTCTGCCCATCTTGAGGTGCTATCTGCCATCAGTGCTATGTTATATCCCATATCCCTGTAATATTCGGCAATGGATATTCCCGTATATATGCTGGCTTCCCTGGCAGCAACAGGCATGTTTGACGTGTTGGCAATAAGTACTGTGCGTTCCATGAGCGGCTTTCCACTCTTTGGATCAAGGAGTTCCGGGAATGTCGTTAGGATCTCGGTCATCTCGTTTCCACGCTCTCCGCAGCCAACGTACACGACAATATCACTGTCAGCCCATTTTGAGAGCTGGTGCTGAACAACGGTATTATGCAGTATCAGCCCTCCATATCCGCCGATAAAGTTCTGTCCATATTCTGGTACAGATAGATCGTAAACGTCTACCGTTCCATATTCGGTGCTTATCTCTGATATCGCGTCAGCAAAAATTTCGCTCTCTCCCAATGATAAGTGGCTACTTACGTCATAATCAAGAAGGGTTCCAGTTTGGCTTCCTGCAGCATCTTTGCATGGGGAGAGATCATCAGATGCATTCCCTCCCATGTTTCGCCTCGGCAGTGCGTCTTCAGTATCAGGCGAATTGCCCTGATTAACCCTGCTACCCATCTCCTGGATGGATACTGCAAATGTTTCAGTCCGTTGGAAATCATGGTTAATTATTCCCATGAAGCTGGTGAAACTGGATGGTTCGCTTATGAGGACCTCGTATGCAATCCGGTCGCCTGATTTTATCAATCTAGTCTCATGCATTATGCCATATCCCGTAAGCATGTAAGAGATTTGAGCACACACCCATTTGCTGGCTGCCTTCAGGCTCGCAATATTCTTTTCAAGGCGCCCGAAGGCCGCAAAATATGAGCCAATGAAGGATGAGATTACATCTTCAGCGGATCTCATGACCATATCCGGTATCCTCCCGTCACTGGCCGAAATACCAGCATCAAGAACGTTTCCGAATTCTGCCTGTTTTGTGGTGTTCACGGATTCAGGGTAAACTGTTTCCAGTTTTCGATCAAAGCGGGTATGCATTGGGGCGGCTATTAAGTCTCCGACGGTAAGATCGCTTGCACGGGTTTCGACGATATTTCCCTCGTTCGCAACACGGAACAATTTGTGTACAGGAGTTACCCTTACCTCCCTTCCGCTCTTGGTTTGAATCCTGACAACTGAACTGCTCTTACCCTTATAAAGCAGGGATGATTGACTCTTCACAATCTTCCCATTGTGGAATGAGAAGAGTTCCACTGGCTTCTGGAGATACAGTATTTCCTCGTCTCCATTAACTCTTCTTAGTGCGTTTCCAGAGTGCTTCAAGAAAAGATCCCTTATCCCAATCAAGGACCCATCGCCAAGAAGAATCGGAGTGTCCCCGGTAACGCACTTTCCAGATCCAAATGGACCGGGTACTGCCACTGTGCCTCCTTTTGCTACAGGGAAAAGTGAGTCTATTACCCTCTGGCCTGTGATCAGCGGCTCGGCTGGAGGAAGTTTGCCTAGAACCTTTCTGGACTGCCTGACTGGCCAGGTTTGGATCATCCTGAGCGGCACTGTCTTGTTACCTGACTTAAGCTTGCCAATTTCCTCATCCACGGTGAAGTCGCCTTCCGAAATGCTGCTGATTGTGCCGGATGTGCCAAGCGGGACCATCACCTTATGCAAGATAAGATCCGTTTCCTGGACATGGCCAAGGACCGTACCGGGTGTAACCTCGTCACCCTTTTTCACGAGGGGAGTGAAATGCCATTTTTTCTTCCGGTCAAGCGGCGGAGCCGTTAAACCCCTGGTTATGAAGTCACCGCTCATCGTTCGAAGAACATCCAGTGGCCGCTGTATCCCGTCATAGATTGAGGTCAGGAGACCAGGACCAAGCTCAACGGAGAGTGGAAGCTCGGTGTTTTCTATGTTTTCGCCCGGCTTTATGCCGCTGGTATCCTCGTAAACCTGTATAGTTGCAACATTTCCAACTATCCTTATGATTTCTCCAACAAGGCCCATTTCTCCGACCCGGACAACATCAAACATCTTTGCATTCTTAATGTCTTCGCCGTCTATAACTGGTCCTGAAACTTTTACTATTTTTCCCATTTTATCACGTTCCTATGTCTACGCCTAGAATCCTCTTTGCCAATTTCCCAACTGATTCCTCGTCATGCCCGCCCGGCATCGGTATGAACAGGACAAGAGGGTTTGTGGAAACCTCAATGTGGTCAAGGAGCTTCCTCTCCAGCCTGGATTTTATCTTCTCTGAAACCAGCAGGAGCGAGTACTCGCCTGATCGATAGAGCCGGTTAAATGTCTCAACATCGTTGCTTTCATTTACCTCAAAGGCACTTTCCATTCCTATCAGCCGGAACCCCAGTACGAGTTCACGTTCGCCTATAACCGCAATTTTCCCAGTGTTCTGATCCTTATCCATATTTACACCAGAATTATCATTTCCCTGATCCTTTCTTCGGATAAATTGTATAGCTTTGCCGCAATAATTGCCCTCAGGTTCTCCCTTTCCAGTTCTGATCTCAGGATGAAATAGAATATGGAGTTCAGCGAAACTGGAAGAGATGACATCCTTGAGATATATTTGGATACAATACCCTGCTTCAGGGCTACCTCAAAATGATAAAGTAAACCGGATCTGGAGTATCTCTCGTATGCTGCAGTGAGGTCGTAATAAGGCTTGAAGTGGCCGGCTGCATCTTCGATGCTCTGCATTCTTATTGCCTCTTCATAAACGTTTGCAGGAATGTTTCCCCGCAGGAACAGGAATCTGCTGACCTGATCCTGCGGAACTGAAAGTTGTATTGCCTTGAGGACGGAGAGAATGTTGTACGAATCAATTGTTTCGCGGACATATTCCCTGATGTTGTTCTCATCGCCGTTATAGAATTTCAGGCTGTCCAGCATTGTGCCGAAATGATAACTATCCATCGCGGAATACAGTGCTGTAACGTCTTTTGATTTTCTATATTCCTCAAGGTGAACCAGCAGGTATGTCCCAATGCCGTACCTGGTAAGATAGTCGATAACAGCATCAACGCTTCCGAGGGATATCATGATCCTGAAATCCTCCTGCGTCATGTTGCCAGCAAAGATACCGAGTGGAAGGTTCCTGAATCCAATGAGAAATGAATCAGTTTCAGTTGCCTGGTATCCGAGTGTTTTTGAGGATATTATCGATTTTATATTCTCAATATCCCATTTCATGAAATATGCTTTCAGGAAAGGCCTGGCATTAGGCGGGGGAGAAAACTGTGCCAGCCTGTTTTTTTTTATGAGGTGCCTGTTGACCGCGAAATCCAGAAGCTCAGGCATCCTGTACAGTGAGGCAAGCTGCTCGATGTCCTCCTTGTAAGAAGTCTCTCTCAGCGATGCTTCAATGCCCTCCAGATCGCGCATTATGAGATCATTTATAAGCTGGTTTGAAAGGAAATCTCCCAGCGAGACCTTGAGTCTTCCGTAAGAACCCGTATAAGTGCGATCCACCTATTCTCCACCTATCCTCACTGCCACTTCCGCAATCAGGTTCTCCTTGATTGCCTCCATTATTGTGTCCATAGTTAGGTCAAGTTCCTTTTTGCCGTCCGATGAAACCGCAAATATTCCCCCTGTAAAGCGTGAAGCTTTCTGAAGCTTGTGGACTCCCTTTGTCTCGCCAAGGGACTCCAAATCACTTTCAGAAGCGAATATTTTGCAGTCCTTGCCTAGCAGTTCCCTTGCGCTCTTTACCATGGATGCCAGAATTTTCTTGTATTCTTTTGTTTTGTAAAATGAGGTGGCAAGTTCGTCAAAAAGCAAAAGGGCGTCCGAGATGAGGTGGTCCTTTCGCTCCTTTAAAATTCTTCTCTCCTCAATCTCCAGCGCAGTAGAATACCTGGCTCGAGCCTCTTCCAGTTGCCTGGCAAGCATGGCTTCAGACTCTGCCCTGATATTATTTATCTGCTTCTCTGTGGATATTACAAGCTCTCCGGTTTTCTTGTCATATTCCTGCCTTAGAGCATCAATTCTCTCTTTTCGATTGTTCTCGATTTCGGAGAGGATGCTTTCTAGTCCCATTGGGTACCTTCAGAATATTCCAAGCAGGAGTACCAACCCAAGGACAAAACCTATGATCCAGAGAGTTTCGGGTATTACAAAGAATACAAGCACCTGTCCAAATTTCTCCGGTTTCTCGGCAATAATTCCCATTCCTGCAGCTCCTATTCCTTGCTGTGCCATTCCAGTCCCGATAAGACCCCCAGCAATTGCAATACCTGCTGCTATAGCTAATAATCCTGCATCTGTGATCGCCAAAATATAACCCCTCTTAGCCTGATTCCTATACATTATATAAAAGTGAGTGCAAATAGTGGGCGATGCTTTTATTTAAGGTAGTAATTCTATAGACCACTAAATTGAGCATTTTAGCGCATTAAGAATGAAACATGTGGCTCGTTGCATCTACGCTTTAATATATCAATTTAACCTGCAAGTTTATGACTTTAGATCCGGATGTAAAGAAATTCATGGAAATTATGAAGGGCATGCCATCTTTTGACCCGAGCATGCCTGTAGAAAAAGCAAGGAAAATGGAACTGTCCGAGATGGCGAATATGCCTAGGGAAGATGTCAGGAGTGTAACTGAACATAAACTTCCAGGTTCCAGAATTTGGCTCAGGGAATATCTTCCGTATAAATCATCATCTGGTGGTGCAGTGCTCTACATTCACGGCGGCGGATATGTATTCGGTAGTGTGGAGACATACGATCCTTTCGTGAGACATTTCTGCAATCTCTCAGGGATGAGGATATTCTCTCTCGAATACAGGCTGGCACCGGAAAACAAGTTCCCTGCCGCTCATGATGATTCCTTCTGTGCGTATCAATGGCTTCTGAAGAACGCTTCAGACCTGATGGTGGATACCAGCAGGATTAGCGTTATGGGTGACAGCGCAGGCGGCTCGCTTGCGGCATACGTAACACACAATTCTGTCGTAACAAAAACAAGGGCACCAGCGTCACAGATCCTCTTATACCCGGCGCTCGGAGATTCTGCATCGACTGCATCATTCAGGGAAAACGGGAGTGGATATCTTCTTACGACTGAGATGATGACTTGGTTTTGGGAGCAATATAGAGGCCATGGCATTCCGGAGAAGGAATTGCAGAGATACCAGGTGAAGCCGGAAGGTGAGCCCGATAGTTTTCCACTATCCATTGTAGTGACAGCGGAGTATGACCCACTGAGGGATGCTGGCGAACAATATGCACAAAGCATGATGGGGTTTGGTGCCAAGGTTCTCAGCATAAGGGCAAACGGAATGATTCACGGCTTCATGACAAACTATGTTATGATCCCAACCGCGGAAGAATACCTGAAGGCACTATCTGCTATGATCCCAAGGCGATGATTCGTCAGCCGATGTATGATCGAAATGTGAGCAAAAAATTAACCTTCATACATTTGATGTATCGATGAATCAAGAAGTCCCGATTGAAAAGGTATTAATTTTTTCAGCAATTAGGGTTGCATGGTTGATTCGTCTTCTTTCTGGTCCGAAAAGTTGAAAAACATCGAAGGAAGAAACAAAAGTGAAGATCCACAGTACGCAAAGTGGAAAAAAGAGGTTCTGGGAAAGTGGAACCCGGGATCAGAAGAAAAGGAATTCACAAATTCCTCAGGCATCCCGATAAAGGAACTTTACGGACCCGGAGATCTCTATGGAAATCTAAACGAAAGACTCGGCTATCCTGGGACGTTTCCATTCACGCGTGGGATATACCCAGATATGTACAGGGGACGTTTTTGGACCATGCGGATGTTCTCCGGGTTCGGCACACCCGAAGATACAAACAGGCGGCTGAAGTACCTCATACAGCATGGTGAGTCCGGACTGAGCATTGCTTTTGACATGCCCACCCTCTACGGGTATGATTGCAACAATGAAAGGGCCGAGGGCGAGGTTGGAAAGTGCGGCGTCAATGTAAGCACACTGAAAGACATGGAAGTGCTGTTTGACGGCATTGATCTCGGGAAGGTGAGCACTTCAATGACCATTAATGCGCCTGCGATAGTCCTGCTGGCAATGTACATGGCAGTCGCAAAGAAACAGGGTGTGCCGCTTGACAGAATTTCAGGTACAGTCCAGGCGGACATCCTGAAGGAGTACATAGCACAGAAGGAGTGGATTTTCCCACCGGAGGTGCATCTAAGGATGATACGCGACATGATGGTTTTCTGCACTGAAAGTGCACCACGCTGGAACTACATCAGCATCTCCGGGTATCATATCCGCGAGGCAGGGGCCAGCGCTGTCCAGGAACTTGCTTTCACCTTGGCAGATGGTTTTCATTACGTTGAGATGGGCCTGAACGCAGGGCTCAGTGCTGATGACTTTGCACCCCGCCTTTCATTCTTCTTCAATTCTTCCATTAACTTCTTTGAGGAAATTGCAAAGATGAGGGCCGCAAGAAGAATCTGGGCAACCATTCTCCGGGAAAAGTATGGAGCAAAGAACCCAAGAAGCATGATGCTCAAATTCCACACCCAGACCTCGGGATACACGCTCACATGGCAACAGCCCCTGAACAATATAATCCGGACGACAATAGAGGCAATGGCAGGTGTCCTCGGAGGGACGCAGAGCCTTCATACGAACTCCTATGATGAGGCATGGGCCCTTCCTTCAGAGAAAGCGGTCAAAGTTGCGCTCAGAACGCAACAGATTATTGCGGAGGAGTCGGGAATTGCCGATACGGTTGATCCCCTGGGAGGTTCATATTACGTGGAGTGGCTGACAGACGAGATGGAAAAACAGGCATATTCTTACTTTGACAGGATAGATAAGGCAGGCGGTATACTGAAAGCGATCAAGACAGGCTACATCCAGAAGGAAATTGCCAATACATCCTACAGGAGGCAGCTGAGGATAGAGGAGGGAAAGGAGATAATGGTTGGCGTAAACAAATACGTCGAAGAGAACGAGCCTCCGATAAAGATACTCAGGATAAGCAAGAAGGCACAGCTTTCACAGAGGAAGAGGCTGAATGACATCCTGGCATCAAGGGACCAGGAGAAAGTAAGGCGCTCCTTGGAAAGGCTTGAGGATGCAATGAAGGATGAAAACATCAACCTGATGCCTTACATGATCGAGGCAGTTGAATCGTATGCAACAATTGAGGAGATAAGCAACATAGGTAGGAGGTTATATGGCGGCTGGAAAGAACCTGTCATTGTTTAGGGACAAGCCGGTGAAAGTTCTGCTGGCCAAGCCTGGCATTGATGGCCATGATCGCGGTATGTTTGTCCTGGCAAAGGCATTCAGGGATGCAGGAATGGATGTCCTTTACGCAGGTCTTTTGCCGACGCCAGAAGAGGTCGTCGACACAGCGATAAATGAGGATGTCGATGTCATTGCGCTCAGTCTCCTGAATGGAGCTCATCTTGTTGTTTTCAAGAAGGTCGCTGATCTCATGAAGAAGAGAGGGATAGACGATATAGCCATAGTTGGCGGTGGCACAATACCTGATGCCGACCGACCAAAGCTTGAGAAACTCGGCATAACTGGAAACTATGGCCCAGGAACTCCACTGAAGACAATTATTGATCATATCATGATGAGAGCGGAAGAGGCCAGGTCCAGGAAACTGGGGATCGCATGACCCGGACACCGGAGGAGATTGTGGATGGGATTCGCGCAGGCGATATCCGTTCTATATCCAGGGCAATAACACTTGTGGAGGATCATAACTCGCTCATAACAGGACGCAAGATCATCAAATCAATATACGGAATGACGGGCAAAGCAGGAATAATTGGTATAACCGGACCACCTGGAGTTGGGAAGAGCACAATCATCGGGAACCTCTCTTCTATGCTCAAGTCAACGGGCAAAAGGGTTGCCGTGATAGCAATCGATGCATCCAGCCCGTTCACAAACGGTTCATTCCTGGGAAACCGAATCAGGATGCAGGACAAGCTGTATCGGGACGGAATATACATGCGGTCTCTTTCAAGCAGGGGTTCAAGCGGTGGCCTGTCAAGAAGCACATGGGATGCAGTTCGCGTGCTCGATGCCGCCGGTTTCGACAGGATCATCGTGGAGACAGTAGGTGCCGGCCAGGCTGATCTTGACATACTGGGCATGGCGCATACCATTGCAGTCGCACTTGCTCCCGGCCTGGGTGACGAGATTCAAGCAATCAAGGCAGGTTTGATGGAGATTGCCAGTATTTTTATCATAAACAAGATGGATCGAGACGGTGCTTTCATGGCCATGAAAGACATAGAGGACAGCCTCGCCCTCACACCCCAGAATGAGTGGAAGATACCTGTGGTGGGGCTTAATTCGATAAACCTCGAAGGGTATGAAGAACTTATAGCCGATATAGAGAACCATCTTGCATTTGTTAGAAAGAGCCCTGTAAACGCAAAAAGGCGCTTCTTCCATGAGGTGAAGGCAGCCCTTATGGCAGAATCCGAATTGAGGATCAATGCGCTGACAGAGAGTTCAATGTCGGGGCTGACCGATCTTGAGAGAGATGTAAGGAACAAGGTGGATCCATACACGGTGGCGGAAGAGATATCAAAATCGGTGCTTGGCGACATTGCATAATTATTTCTTTAGCGCTGTAGCGCTTTAAAGGATCAGGAATAGTATCTAAGGAATAGGCGAACGCTGGATCAGGCTTTTATTCTCCTGCTCCTCCGCTTACTCAGGTCCTTGACTATAGCCTGGTATTTTGGGCTCTCTTTTGTATAGCTATCAAGATTAGCAATGAATTTAGCGCTGTCCAGAACGTTAAAGCCTACGTTAATGAAGTCCCTTATATTTGCCTCCTGCACCTCGCTCGTTTTTGAAGAGATGCAGTCCTGGATTATGACCGTATCAAAATCGTTCATGTCGGCATCATATGCAGTTGCCCTTATGCAGTTTGGCGTTTGGGTTCCGGTTATAGCAACAGCGTCAACCCGAAGTCTCCTGAGAATAAGATCAAGTTCAGTGCGGAAAAATGCGCTCCATTTCTTCTTAACTATAACGTAGTCACCGTTTTCCGGCTTAAGTGGACCATAGAACTCTCCGGATGTCGGTCCGGTGGAACTTATTGATAATGGCCTTCCGTTGTCATTCCAGAATTTCCACCGGCTTACCTCTACATCGGATCCATCGTCCCTATATCCTCTTGCAATGAAAAAGATCGGTATTCCCTTGCTCCTGCATGCCTCTATTACCATCTTTATTCTTGGAACAGTTTCCGTTGCCCCGGGGACGCAGAGCGGCGAGTCTTTTTCAACAAATGCATTGATCATGTCAATAACGATAAGAGCTATCATATTGCACCTCAATAGTTATCCCTGATGGCAATTTCAATCTTATGCAGTCGAGATTCATGAATATATGACAACATATGAAATTTCAAACCGACATCAATAAAGGAAATTAGAGGCAGTGTAATACATGCCTGCAACCATGTCAAATCCTGAGGTGTGACCGATTCTTTTCAGGTCAAAGATCTTGTCATCCGTGTTAGCTCCGCAGTCCATTGCATGAAGTACTTCCAGTAGTGGCTGCGGGAAATAACCGTCAAGTCCGTCCAGAAGCATAGTTCTCGAAAATGCATTATTATATCTGGATATAAGAGGGCGAAGACTTTCAGTGCTAAGTCCAGTAAGCTGCATTACGGCAATAGATCCCAGAATAAAGTCATCCCCGGAGGGTGTCAACCCGAACCCGATTCCCAAAAGAGTTCTCGTGGCATCCTCTACCGATCTGCACGTTCGAATCCTCTTCGCCTGTTCTTCCAGGACAGCTGCCTCAAATCCTTCCGCTGGTCGTTCAACGATATATCCTTCGGCTAAAAGGACAGCACCCATTATGCTTCTTTCCCGGGGAATAATGTGATTCCTGAGCGAGTTCCTGATAGCCAAGGTACTTGCTCCGCCTTCTGGATGGAGAGCGAGGTCAATCCTGTTAGTCATGAGGGCTTCAAAGCTGTCGGTATGCAGTATGTCGCCGTCGAATTCTGCATTGCTAATCGCTGGAATCCGATCCGTATCCAGGACAACTGATGATGCCGTGAGGATACCTTTCCTATTTAGAAGAGTGACCACGCGTCCACCAAACTCAAGGTTAACTGCCCTCAATGAACTGTGAAGAATGCTTCCAGTGCCGGAGGGTGGGGCTCGAAGACCGGTTTTCAGAACTTCAATCATAGACCATATGCTGCTGCGTACTCCTTCAGGGCATCATTGAAAGCTTTGAGTGGTGGATGCGATATTCCACCTCCGATCTGCCCTATGCCAGCTTGCTTGTGTGCTATTCCCGTGTTAATCGTTGGTAATATATTTGTCTCGTTCACCTTCAGTATGTCAATACCGAGAGGTGCACCACGGAAATCCATTGCCGGAATCAAGATATCCTTGCTCTGTCCGTACGTTATCTTGTAACCAAGCTCCGTCGCATGGATTGCATCTTTCACAGTTCCGCCCACAAACCTCGTAACTGATGGGGCGGCTGCTGAAGACAACCCTCCAAGGCCAAGCGTTTCCATTATGGCGCTGTCGCCAAAGTCTCCGGCAGCATCTTTCTGGCTGAAACCTGCGAAAAAGAGACCGACAGGCGGTTCAACCCTTCCGGTGAACCATTTTCCCTTCAGTCCACTGACCTGTATACCGAAATTGACGCCGTTCCTGGTCATCCTTGTAACAACTGTGGAATACTTGATCCCATCTGCGGGGTCTGCAAGTGCTTTCATTGCCGGCATTGCAAGGTTCAGGAAAAATTGCTCCCTCTCGGCAATGAATTTAAAAATTTCCCTGGCATTAGGAAGCTCTAGAAGATTCCCAGATATGGCTGACAGGAATAACAGAGACGATGCCCTGTATCTCTGGTGAAGCTCGTCTCCCATCTGAACACCCTCGGCTGCGATGTTCTTCAGGTCAACAGGGTTTTTCTTTACAACTTCCTTAAGCGCCGGACCTAATTTCTCGTTCATCCAGTTCAGGCGCTCCAATACTTCCTTTCCAGTAGCTCCGAACCTAAGGATCTTTCCCCTGCCCTCATGAAGGTTGCAGTAGGTCCTGTTCCCAAATTCAGGGTTCTCTATCACAGCGACGTACATTCCAGAAGTTGTTATTCCTGCCATCGGGCCGACTGAGTTCATCTCATGGCAGGGCTTGAATTCAAAATCACCCTTCCTTGCCATTTTATCCGCCTGCTCCAGGCTATCTGCCTTGCCTTCGAACATTAAGGCACCCTGCACCGCTGCTTTCATTGGATCGATCATGTCAGCATATGCAATCGGTGGACCTGCATGCAGAATGGTGTTTTCCTTCATACCTGGAATAACCTTTCCAGCGTAATTGAAATCTCTCAGCATCGCTTTGCCCCTGTTCATAATGTCAAATGCCTTCTTGTTTGCCTTCTCTATTTCATCACTAACATCCATTTACATCACTTCCTTCCTAGTTTCTTCAATATTGATGATATGTCCTTATCTATCTTGGCTGGGGGAGACCAGTCCAGATTATAGTGCTCTATTCCCTGGTCCTCCAGCGGTTTCACAAACCAGCTTGTTCCGACGTTAAAAACTTTCAGTTTCTTTTCCTCTTTCATTTTGTTCACCTCATCAGGCTTGCAGCATACTCAGCTGCCCTTGCTGCTGATCTGAACACTACGACGCCTTTATCTTCAAGCCTTTTTCTAATCGACTGGTACCCCTGACTATCTCTCTCTGTTCCGCAGATCGATGCGACTAAAACCGGTCCCTCATTCATCTTGTCAAGACCTGCTATAGGATCTTGAGCGGAACCGTAGCCAAGGATGATGTCGAAAAGTATGACTCTGACATCCTTGCGATTACTATCCCTTACGAGGAAAGAGTTCCTGGAAACTGGGTCGATCATTGGATGTGGCTTTCCAGCAACGTACTCCTCAGCGCCGGTATCAATGCACACATTCAGTTTGTCGAAATCCTTTTCGACCTTGTATTGGTTGTCTGTAGGGGCGTTTGAATAGACATGCACTCCTTTCTCATGAAGGATGGCCTGTGCCTGGTAACACAGACTTCCGCCGACGAAAAAACCTCGAAGTAGTTTTCTCTCTTTTCCGGGTTCCTTGACCTTCGGGAAGGCCTCCTGTTGAACCTTGTCTCCTTTACCAATCTTGTTCATGAGGTGGGATACGGCATCATCTATGTTACCTGTTACATACGTGTTACCAGAGGTATATTGCTTATCGCTTCCTAGAGAGATGAACACTGAAGGTATGTTACCCATGGATTCGAGCAGTATCCTTTGAACGGAGGGATCCGGTTTTTTGCACACAAGTGCAATTGCAGAGCATCGTTCTTTTAGAAAATTTAGCGCCTGCTTTGACATAATACCATTTATCGACTCCTTTAGGTCATTACTTCCAACACCGATAGCATAAGAAACACCCAATCCGTTTCTGTCCATTAAAACTGACAGCTCCTGGATGCCTGTTCCAGATGATCCTATTATGCCTATGTCACCAGTTGTCCCAAGTGCGTTGGAGAATCCCAGTCCCTTTCCTTGTATGATAGATGTTCCGCAATCCGGACCCATCACAAAAAGACCCTTGCTGGCACCCTTAGATTTGAGTTTTAGCTCCTGTTCAATAGGAACGTTGCTGCTGAATATATGAACATTTGCACCAGAATCAAGGCTCTTATCCGCGACATCATAGGCATACTCGCCGGGTGTTGATATAAAGACCACTGGAAAATCCTCTGTAGAAATCAGGTCCGGCAGGCCGTCAAGGGTGTAGCTGGCCTTATGCTGGACAATACCTGTATCTATCAGGTTGATAGCGCTTTTTATTGCCTCTTCGCATATCTGATCCGAGTTAGCTTCAACTGCAATGATTATCGAATTGCCGCTAATGCCTGATGGGGGGTGAAAACCGGCCATCGCCAGAAATGAAATGTTTTCGGCTGTTGCAACCATACAACTGGCCTTGGATATGCCTTGAATCTTTTCTATCTCCCTGCTGATCTGCATCAGCAGTACCGAATCAATATATCTTCCCTCTATTACATGATATTTCTCTTTCAAATTTACCACCTGAATGCAGAATTAGATAGTATTGCAATTCCATACATAATCTTAATATGAAAAATATTTAAGTGGATCACAAGATCCACCGTACCTTTGTTGCACTGACAAGGAATGCGCTACTAGGCAGGTACCTCCTTGATCATAGCCATCCTTACCTGAAGGTATCCGAAAATCGGCCCTATAGCGTTAACCACGAAAGATGAGATGAAGGCCGCGTAGATATTCCCAGGTATAAAGCCAAAGCCGCCAAAGTAAGTGCTGAAGAATGTTGCAAACCCATAGAATATGGCAGGCGTATATTTTATCGGATTCCAGTATCTGGTGCCCCATAGTATAGGCTGGTTTACCAGGAAGATGATTATCCCATCATAGAAAATCATTAATGGAAGGTTTGCAGCATGCGGGTTAACTATATTCATCAGGGAGCCACCGGCAAATCCCCAAATGTCTCCCCAAAGTATGGCCACATACATCTTCTTGAATGTTGGCATTGCCTGCCCCTTTCCACCTCCGCCTGCGGCAAAATATCCTGCCCATGTGATGAACACACCCCAGGGCGGGAACATCAGGGCATAAGGTTTGGGAAGTACCCCTGAGATTACAAACGCTGCCGTCAATCCAGCCAAAAAGGCTCCAGTTATAGCTGTCGGTATTATTTCCTTTGTTTTTGTTGCCACTACTCTATCACATCCAGTTTTTGAGCTCTAAAAGCTCGCTTCTGTAGACTACTTTTCCTTTTTTGATAACGTATTTCCTCACGGGAACATCGAGGAATATATCAGACATTGCCTTTGTTCCTAGCACGACCAGGTCGGCTTGTTTTCCAACTGCCATTCCGTAATTGTCGGATATCCTGAGTATCTTTGCTGCATTCTCTGTTATCATCTTAAGAAGCAATTTCTGATCAGATATGGAACCAAGCTGCGCTGCGTGCTCGAATAGTGAACCTATCATCAACAGGTCTCCCCTTCCGAAAGGCGTGAAGGCATTTCTGATGTTGTTTGAAGAGAAAGCCACGTTTACACCACCATCGACAAACGGTTTTGGATTTATGACTCCTCTCCTGACCTTATTAACGTCCCCTCTGCCGCTCAGGTACATGTCGGTTGCCGGCAGCGGCACTATGTTGATGCCTGCTTTTGCCATCCTTGCGATTGTATCTTTCAAAAGTGCAGGATCAATACTTGATAGCGAGGTCATGTGCCCAACTGTGACTCTTCCCTGGTAACCTTCCTTTATCGTCTTTTCTATTATGTAATCAATGGATCTATATCTGAGATCATCCGGATTATCTCCGAAGTCAGCATGGAAGTCGAGGTCCTTTTTATACTTCCTGGCAAGACCGAATACGAGATCAACGTGCTTCTTCGTGTCTTCGTATGAATTCTCGTTATAAGGACAGCCCCCTACGACGTCTGCGCCGAGTTTCATGGCCTCTTCGAGAATTTCGAACGCCCCAGGCAGCTTGATTATTCCCTCCTGTGGGAAAGCCACCACCTGCATATCGACGGCATTAGCGTATTCCTTCTTGAGCTGAAGCATGACCTTGAAGCCTGTCAGTCCACCAAGAGGATCCGTGTCCGGATGCGCCCTTACATAAGTAGTGCCGTGTGCGATTAGCATTTCAAGCACAGCCCGGGATCTGGCAAGGACTTCATCGTACTGGAATCCTTTCTTCAGTTCACCAGTTATTTTGATTGCGCCTGCAAGCGTTCCCTCTAGATTTGGTTTAACTCTCTCTAGCAGTGCCTTGTCCAGATGAATGTGGCTTTCGATAAAAGACGGGACAACCACATCGCCGTTTACGTCTATTACATTGGCCGCGGACAAATTCTTGTCGATCTTAGATATCTTTCCTCCTGATATCCCAATATCAACCAAGTCCTTGTCGTCGTCAATTCTAGCCCTTTTTATAACGAGGTCAAAACCTGTCATATTTCCCCTCCGGGATTAAGTATTTTCAGCATGTATATTGAATTTTGTATTAGACCAGTTCAATGCCGGCATAAACATGCGTGTCATTCACTGTCAGTATATCATCATTCAGGGTTGGCTCTTTAGAATGTGATTTTATTATTATATTTGACCATAGATAAAACAATGAAATAAGATCAAGTGCGATACGACAATCGACGACAATTATATTAGGTTTATAGTAATTATAAACACGAATTTTCAATTTTAATTGCTTTTATCCAAAGTATATTATACTGTCAGTTTCAATGGTCGCCCAGCTTCCAGATCCGCAGAATTATGAAGAAAAGAGAACATTCCAGTTCCAGATCAAATATTTAAACCCGGCCGTATTGGGCTAACTTCTCATTGGGATCAATTATGGAAAGAATCGTGATAGCTTTTGGAGGAAACGCTCTTTTGAGGAGCGGGGACAAGGCGACGTATGAAATTCAGTTGAAAAGAGCAAAAGAAGCATTCGAGAAGCTTGCAAACGTTATCCAGAACAACGAAGTGGTGATTTCCCACGGAAACGGCCCTCAGGTTGGAGGGATACTGCTCCAGAATGAAGCGTCGAAGAATATCACTCCATCATTACCGCTACATTCATGCGGAGCAATGTCACAAGGGCTCATTGGAGAAATACTTCTTAACGCATATGATTCGGTAAGGTCACGGATTGGCTTTGAAAAGAATGCTTCAGTAATAGTGACAAGAACTCTTGTCGATAAAAATGATCCCGCTTTTACGAACCCGAGTAAACCGATTGGCCCATTCTATAAGAAAGAAGAGGCAGAGGAACTTGCAAGAATTAATGACTGGATTGTAAGGGAAGAAAAAGGAAAAGGCTATCGCAGGATAGTCGCATCTCCTCGGCCGCTGGAGATTGTGGAAAGACCGGCGATAATATCGCTTCTTATGAGTGGGCTTCTCCCCATTGCGTCTGGGGGTGGAGGTATACCGGTAGTAAAGTCTGATCACGGGTATTCAGGTGCAGATGCAGTGATAGACAAAGATCTTGCTTCATCGTTCCTGGCAATTACACTAAAGGCACAAAGATTTGTCATTCTCACGGATGTGGAAAATGTAATTCTCGATTTTAGAACCAGTAATGAAAAAAAGCTCGGTAGGTTATCTGCAGGAGAGCTTGATAAGTACTACAAGGAGGGCCATTTCCCTGGAGGAAGCATGGGGCCAAAGGTCAGGGCAGTTGTAGAGTTTGTTAAGAAGACGGGCGGACACGCATCAATAGGCAGCCTGGATCAAGCCGAAGATGTTGTCATCGAAAAATCAGGAACACAGGTATTTCCCGATTAATTTTCTGCAAAGGAACTCCAGTAATAGCGCATCGGGTTTCTTTTCCCTTAAGCTCATCTCCGGATTTCGGGATCGATGCTTCCAGACAAACAAATAATCTGAAGGCAACCTGCATGAGTGTACATTGACATTACGCACAAGCGATTGTTCTTGAAATCCGCTAATTCCTGAAACATTAAACTTATCATTCTTATCTGCATTTCCAGCTAAGAATGACTATGCCTAGAGTTGCAATAGTTTCTCTTGGCGGGACAATTTCAATGGCCAAGAAGGTTGACGCAGGTGTGGTGCCGAACCTTGATGCGGAAAGCCTGGTAACATCTCTCCCAGAATTAAGGGCTATTGCGGAGATAAAGACAGTGCCATTCCGAATGGTTGCATCTTCCGGCCTTAAGTTTTCTGATCTCCTTGCCTTGCGCGAGGAGTTGGATAATTTGCTCAAGAATGAGGTTGATGCTGTTGTGGTAACCCAGGGCACTGACACGATAGAGGAGACCTCTTTTCTTCTAAATCTTACTATCCAGTCAGATAAGCCGGTCGTGGTAACAGGAGCGATGAGAGACCCGACCACTCCCGGATCTGATGGTCAAGCTAACCTTATAGCTGCCTTACGTGTAGCTGTGAGCGGCTTTACGAGTGGTCTAGGAACAGTTGTTGTAATGAACGATGATATACATCATTCAAGATACGTCAAGAAAACCCATACATCAAACCCTGCAGCTTTCAGTTCTTTCCCGCTTGGCCCAATAGGCTGGATTTCAGAGGATCGTGTGAGGATAGCATTGAAACCGGCAACTGAAAGATTTAGGATAACAGTGGATGCGGGAAGTCCAGAAAAGGAGGTCCTTCTATTCACAGTGTCGTTAGGCGATTCCGGGAGGCTTCTCGGTCATGCGGGAGAATTTGGATACGATGGTATTATCCTGGAGGCAATGGGAGCCGGACACGTCTATCCATCGATCCTGGATACATTGGAAAAGCTAGCCTCTATAATGCCCGTTGTTTTCGCATCCAGGACAAGAAATGGGGAAGTACTTGAAAAGACCTATTCTTTCCGAGGAAGCGAAAGTGATCTGCTTAAGCGAGGCCTTATATCCGCAAGATCATTGGATCCACTAAAGGCCAGGATCCTTCTTTACCTGCTCCTAAGATCGGGAAGATCAAAGGAAGAGATCAGGAATGTCTTCAATAACTGGACATGATTAAATATAGTCAGGCATTGTGAAGTTTTACATGATCCCGCCACACGTCCTCGCATATACGCGTAAATGATAGAAAAAGTGTCGGGATTGTCTATCAGGATGGGATGAAACATGTTTTAAGTTTCAAACAATACTGGTTGCATGAAGGTATCGTTCAGGCAGGAAAAAGGGAAAGGATTCGTATCGACTGTTGAAGGGAAAGAGACGATCACAATAGATGACCATTATGCAAACAGGCCAGAGATCTACAGCCCGACTGAACTTCTGCTTTTTGCGGCTGGTGCATGCAGCGGACCTGATGTTCTCGGGATACTGGAGAAGATGAAGCAGCAGGTCGAAAGGTATGAGTGCGAGATATCAGGCGAGCGAATGACAGAATTTCCAAAGATTTTCAAATTTGTGAACGTCCACTACAAAGCCTGGGGAAAGGTTAAGCCCGAGGCCCTGAAAAAGGCTGCTAACCTCTCTCTTTCAAAATACTGTCATGTTGGAATAACACTCGCGCGAGCAGGCGTTGATGTGACATACTCCTATTCAGTGAACGGCCAGACCATTGAGGAATTTCAGCATCCTGTTAATGAAGAATGATCCCTCTATGGATCTTTGGCAAATGATGATCTGATCACTTTCTTGGCCTCATTGTCGGGAAAGCAAGGAGCTCCTTGATTGAAATATTGTCAGTTAATATCATTGCAAGCCTGTCTATTGATAGGCCAATACCGGCTGTCGGGGGCATACCGAACTCGATGGCTTCCAGGAACTCCTCATCGGATGGCGGTGCCTCGGCATCTCCACGCTGTCTTTCCCTCTCCTGATCCTCAAACTTTTTCCGCTGCTCTATAGGATCTGTAAGTTCAGAATAACAGTTGCCCTCCTCCCTGCCTGCGATATATACCTCGAATCTTTCACTTAGTTTTGGGTTCCCCCTCTTATCTTTTGTGAGAGGACACATATAAGCCGGGAAGTCAAGGACGAATGTGGGATCGCTGAGATTTGGCTTGATGTATTTATCGAAGAGCCCATCAGCAACATGATAGGCGTTGAATGTAGATGTTTTCAACCCTTCGCACCTGGCAACTTCCCTTGACTCTTCATCAGTAAGGACCGACACGTCTATTCCTGAGAGTTTTTTAACCTCCTCGACCCAGTAGACCCTCTTGAACGGAGGGGTGAAATCAAGCTCCTTCCCCTGGTAAGTTATCTTGTAGGAACCGAATAGATTTTTGACCAGTGAGGAGAGCAGTTCCTCCGTCATGGTCATGAAGTCATTGTAATCCTTGTAAGCCTCGTAGAATTCTACCTGCGTAAATTCTGGATTATGTGTGGAATCTATATCCTCGTTCCTGAAGTCTTTACACACCTCATAGACCTTTTCCATTCCACCTATGATTAGCCTCTTGAGGTAGAGTTCGTCAGAGACCCTGAGATAGAAATCTGCGTCAAGTGCTCTGTATCGCGTTACAAAAGGTTCTGCGTTTGCACCCCCATAGGTAGGCTGGAGAATGGGTGTTTCGAACTCAATGTAACCACGTGAATCAAGGAAATTTCGAAAGTAGCTGAGTATTTTGGCACGTGTGATGAAATATTTCCTGATCTCGGGGTTTGCGGTAAGATCAAGATGCCTCTGCCTGTATCTCATCTCTGTGTCGCTCAGACCATGAAACTTTTCCGGCATGGGGCTCAATGATTTCGATAAAACGGTTATTTCTGCAGCTTCGATACTGATCTCCCCGCGTTTCGACTTATTTATGGTACCATAAATGCCAAGAATGTCACCCATGTCTATGAGATCGAGCAGCCCAATGGATTTCGCTGAAGTCATTTGCGGCGAGACCAGAACCTGAATCTTGTCGGATGCATCGAGAATGTCTATAAAGTAAAGCTGCCCCATGTGGCGGATGCTCATTGCCCTTCCAGCGATCGATGTCTTCCTTCCCTTCAGTGTTTCATAGTCTTTCTTGATATCGCCAGCATGCATCTCCTGCTTGAAAGAATATGGATATGGATCTATTCCATTATCCAGCATCTTCTTTAGTTTTTCCTGCTTAAACCTGTCTATCATTCCTGCACCATGTTCCCTTCTGCTGTAAGTACATCCTGTCTCTTATTATGCATCTATTCACCACATCAGCATACATTAAAAAAATGCCTTCCTTTCATTGCATGAAGAAAGATCACCTGTTGATCGCATTTATACCGGGATTGTTTATTTCCTTATTCCCACAAGCCTAGTCCTGATTAGAGATCGTAGCCTTACGCCGGATATTTCATCATCGGCCATCTTTGAAGCCAGGACAACGGCAAGGATCGGTTTTCCACCCTCTTTTTTAATATCGGCGATAGTCCTCTTCAGTGTCTCACCAGTGCTTGCAACATCATCAATTATTACTATGTTTTTTCCCTTCACGGAAGCAAAGTTGCTGCTGAAAACTCCCTCCTTTCTTGCCGGGTGAGGCCTGTAAACAATCAGCTCTTTATCAAGAAAATATGAAGCCATTGTCGCAAAGGGGATGCCGTTGATTGTAATTCCAAGAATTGCATCAGCAATAATGTTCATTGAGGTAGATTCTTCCTCTATTATATCGCAGATTGTCTCCGAGAACGCACTAATCCTGCTTCCGTAAACGCCTATTGTTCTCCATCCTATCTTTACATCCTGGACCGTTGATTCCTTCAGGAATTCCTTGCTGAGAAGCCATGCAACTGTATTGACCGAAAGATGTAACTCTGTAGATATCTCCTTATCGGACATTCCCCTATTCTTAAGCTCAAATGCGCGCTTGTAAAGCTCCTCGATACTTTTCATTCCAATCACTTTCTACTGTATTGTTATTATTAAGACATATTATATTTTACTTATCCTTTTATTTTAACATTGCAAGGATGTCATGCATATGGTTCCTTTCAATAGCTGATGTGCCGCTCCTATCTAGAGGGAGGACTCAAGCTCTTTCCTGATTATTGCTGCGATTGCGATAAGTTCATCCTTTGCGGATATTTTACGTTCCCATTTAAGCGGCCTCTCCGAAAAACGGCCCTTTCCT
>JAKATM010000048.1 GCA_021818765.1 Thermoplasmata archaeon
CGATCTATAGCATCTTTCATTCAACGCCAGATAGCTTGACTGGCGGGACTTAATACCTTAATTGGCAGCATCTTTTTAACATCAGAATTCGCCTTTTGATAAGACCTGTATGTCCCTGATCGAATCCTATGCAGAAGACATTAGGTGGAACTGCTCTCATTTGAGAAGAATGAGATCATTAGTCAAAGGTTGGAATCAAAAGTTGCCCCGCTTTTAGTTAGGTGTTCCAGGATTGTCGAAAAGTTATGATCATCTTCAGCAATAAGTTCGGGCGGAATTACGCCATTTCCATCTATTCTCCCATCTAACAAAAGCCGTGAAACCGCTACGGCAGGAATTCCAGTCAGCATACTCATTGCAGTCTCCTTCCCGTTACCATTGGCTGTCAGCATTGAATGCTTTGACCCATCGCCGGTCCTTACGAGGAGGATGCATATGTCCTTATCTGCCGACCTGTATTTTCCGAAAATCCGTTCGGATATCTTCCTTGTGGACACACCGTCTATCATCTCTTCCGAAAAATAACCCATCTCGTCCAGGAATCTCATTCTATCCAGGTGACCCCTGAACCTTATTGTTTTCTCAGAAAGATTCCTGACCTTCATGGTTGTAAGCAACGTTCTTAAACCATCGGAAGTGAAATATTCAAAGTCACCGTAGCCAGGTAGGTTCACGGATCCTATTTCGTCAAGTGGATTTACGCATTTGAGTTTGTAATCAGATATTATGCTTGCTTTTCTTGTATATTCGTCTATAAGACCCTCAACGCTCCAGGTAACTGAATGAAGGAAAGGTTCAACCGGCCTCTCTGGCAATCCTCCGACAATAATTTCAATATCATCAGCAGCTGATTTCTTAAAAAGTCTGTACGCTAACATGTTTGAAAGGCCCGGAGCAAATCCGCAATCCGGAACGTATGTTGCACCAGAAGACCTGGCTATGCTTTCAAGATTGTAAGGATTTTCCGGACTGTAGGATATGTCAATTACATTGATGCCCCACTCCAGGATTCGCTTAACGTATGGAAACGCGACCTGGCCAGGAAGAGCAACAACTACGAGATCACTTTCCCTTATTATTCCTGCAACATCGTCAAGTTGGCCCACAAGCCCTCTAATTCCGGCTATTCTCTCCACCCTGCTTCGATCGGAATCGAGTGCTACAACTTCATAATAATTAGCAAGTTCCTGGGCTATTATTGAACCTATGTTGCCGAGGCCAATCACGGATATCATGCTTTCAGCAATAACAGTAAATATACAATTCTTATGATCATGCTTAGAAAGATTAGCTTAAAATCGCGGAGCCTTAGAAAGTAGCAAGCTTGCTTACCGCCAATTACATCTTATTCAATCACTTAGATATGATTAACAATATTTATCACGCCTTCAGCGCTACTGATCAACGGTAAATTTATGCAGTCAATTGATGAAGGCAAGTTTTTGGAATTGATTAAACCCGGTGCAAAGATATATGTGCACGCGGTACCTTCGACACCCCTCCACCTGCTTAAGATAATCGCGGACAATTCAGACAAAATAGGCCCCGTCAGGCTGTATCATGAGGAGATAAGTGGAGTCGGCCCATACTTCAAGCCTGAAAACAGGGACAAGATACATGACGTATCCCTTTTTCTCGGAAGAAATATGCGAGAGGCATATAAGGGAGGATATACACAATATTTGCCGATATTCCTGTCAGATATTCCTAAATTCGTGGAGAATACGCTGATGCCCGATATCGTTCTTGTTAGCATATCACCCTCAGATAGGCATGGATTGCATAGTCTGGGGGCTGCAGTTATCGCAATAAAGGCAGCCATTAAATCCTCGCCGCTTGTTATAGCGCAAATAAACAGCTCACTGCCTCGGACATTCGGGGACGCCACAGTGCCTGAGAACTTTATAGATTATGGAATTGAGCAAAATGAACCAATCCATGAAGAAGGGAAACATGACATTTCGAAAGATGAGATGCAGATAGGAGAAAACGTCGCTGGTCTTGTTCCGGATGGTGCAACGCTCCAGGCTGGAATTGGTGCTATTCCTGACGCAGTGATGAAATGCCTTGACGGACACCGGGACTTGGGGATCCATACGGAGATGTTCTCTGATGGAATGCTTGATCTTACAGTATCGGGTGCAGTCACTAATATGAGAAAGGATCTAGACATCGGACATGCAGTGGCTACATTTGCAAAGGGGTCGAAAAAGCTATACAGCTTCCTGAACGACAACCCACAGATACTTATGAAGAGCGTTGACTATACAAACGATACATCTAATATAAGAAAGCAGAAGAACATGATATCTGTGAATTCAGCAGTCGCCGTGGATCTCACAGGACAGGTATGCGCAGAATCAATCGGTGATCTCATAATCTCTGGAGTCGGTGGCCAGATGGACTTTGTAAGGGGCTCGGCGCTTTCCCCAGGGGGAAAATCCATAATTGCGTTGACGGCAAGAACTAAATCTGGTAAGCAAAAAATTGCATCCTCCCTGCTTCCAGGTTCTGGCGTTACAACAACGAGGAATCATGTGCAATGGGTCGTGACGGAATTTGGTGCGGTCAACCTGCATGGCCTGGATCTTGGAGAACGGGCCAGGAAACTGATATCAATCGCACACCCTGATGACCGGGACAGGCTAACAAAAGAAGCAATGAAAATTTATCCTGGCTTTGTGCCAGGTTAATAAAAATGGGTTGCGAATTACTCGACTCTGGATTTTATTTTATACATTATATATATAAAGAGAAGGCACGAAAGGTTTGCATGTCCCTCAAAAGCGGTTGATATTACGCCACGATTGAGGCAACCTTCAAAGTCTTCGCTGGTCTGCTGCCCAAAAAGAACCTTTTCATACTTTGTCTCATGGGAACAATAGGTGTCTGTCCTATCATTCCCAATTGACTGGATCGAGGGCTCAAGGAGGATAGGACCAGCGCCTTCAGGAAACGTTTCGGATGGATAGTCTATTGACATGTTCCATCCCCTCTCTCTTTATGGCGGGCTCTGAAGGTGTTCGAAATATCCGCCGTATCCAATTATCAGGGCGAAGACTGTTGCGACTCCAAGTATTATCCACTCTGCATAGTAGAGATACTTGCTTCCTGAAGTTGGCTTGATGTAGGCTATAGGAGCAAGCAGTGCGCCGATGCCTGAGAATATGTAGAGACCCATTGCAGTTATCAGATCATTTCCGGACTCAAGCTTGAGATCAACAATCGAATAGGCTCCCACAAGCACATATGTCCCAAGAAGCATAGATAGAATTGGAATCAATCCAACGTTCATCTTCTTGTAATACGCAACAGAGGTCATAACCAGGATCAGGCCAAAGAGCAGAAGCGGATCTCCAAAGAGCATGTTATATGCACCAGGCAGAGGCCAGGCAAAGGACATCAGAAAACCGCTTATAAAATCAAAGAGACCAACCACGAAAGCAGGAACTATAAGGGCATTTAACATCTTCTCGTCTTCTCTTGCCTTGAAGAAGAAGTAGAATGCTCCCAGAGCCAAACCCATTGCAAGACCAATCAACATGACAGTTAAACTGTCCACAAATGGCATTTTTATCACCGCTTTAGAATTCTATTCACGTTCTTCAATAGTTATGCACGTGAATGTGCATGCGTGCGCATGAATGCTTCAATCAAGTAAATAGATAGAATTACAATCAAATACTGGTTAAAATAATATATCTACAAGCGTTCAGTATGAAGATCACATGACCAGGATGAACCTTTCGTTGAGGACCGAACTTGCAAAGAAATTGCAAGAGGAGGCCGAAAGGGAGGGGAAAATGATAAGCTCAATAACGGGAGAGGCACTGCAGATGTATTTTGATGCCCGAAAGTCCGGCGTCGACAGCAATGTTGTATCCAAGATATCAAGTATACTCAATCTAATGGACTCCCTCAGGGCAGTTCCGGTGCCTTCTATGCTCCTGGATCAGATACTTCAGATAGCTATAAAGAACGACACGAAGGCAAGCCTTGAAAAATGAGAGGAAGCAGGTTTCGCATTTGCGGAAGTCTGCCAGATTTATGCCCCCAACCTGGAAAGCCTCTGGAATTTTGCCCAACTTTTCAAGGAATTCATACCAGCAGACAGGTTTGAGATGAGTTTCAATGAAGGGGAGACAACTATACTGCTCGTAGGAGCAGGCTTCAGTCTGGAGGCTTCAAGGTGCAGTCTTGCAGGCATATCTGGGCTGCTGAGAGGTTACAAGTATCAAATCGATGATAAGCATATTGAAAAAGGACTTATTAAAGTGACATGCCACCCAGGAAAGTCTCATGATAACTGAAATATAGATCAGAAAGCTTTGACCGTTTTCCTTGGGCATAATTGCGGGATCAAATTATAATAATATCATTAAATGCTGCAGGCGTGCAGAATTTATTCTGGGTGATTTTTACCGAGGTGGTAATGACCGCCTTCATAATATGGGCAATAACATACTTAAGATCATTCGGGCGTAATATAACTTTGAAGGGCTTCACAATCGGACTTTTTCTAATTACAATGATGGGTAGCATGCTTGATGCCCTGACCTATTACATAGTTGCACCACCATCATTCCTCAATACGATTGTTGCGGTGAATATTTCAATGATAATAATGACTGTAGCTGTCGTATATATCCTGATCGCTGCAACAATCGAATCTTACGCCTCCTTTGCCGGCATGGAGGTATTCATATTCGCTCTTCTGCTTTCATGGAACGAGATTTCAATGGCTTTATTCCTTCGTGTCATTGGATTCGGTTTCAGCGGGATTTCGTCCCTGGGATCTTATCTCTCATATTTTTCGCTGTCAATTACAAGCATTCTATTTCTTGCGCCAATGCTCGCTGAAATGATATTTTTCATTTTCTTAAGGATGACGCCAGGATTCGAAAAGAGGGCGGTGACGGTGATTTTGCTTCTGCAGATTGCTGATCCCGCCATGCTTGGAAATTCCCGGGTTGTCTTACCATTGTTGATTGCGTATGCAGTATTCATGGTAATTGCGATCTATTATCTTTTCAGCTACGTATACACAAATCGCAATGACTTAACGTCGGGTGGAAGGAAAATAATCAGGTGGGTAATCCTGCTTATAGTCATTTCTGCGGGCGGTTTGCTCGAACCCGTCATATATCCGCATCCGTTTGGGTTGTCATGGCTTATATTCGCAGTTTCAATGATGCTTGCGATGACACTTTATTTCAGCACAATCCTGGGCATATTTCATGAGAATCAAAATGAAAGGGTGCCCGCCTAATGTTTCTTTGGTAACTTTTCCCTGATCCAGTGCCTGATATCATAATAAAATATGTTCTCGTATGGACATGCGTCAACGCAATCCCCAATCCCGACGCACCTGGAATCTTTGTATTCACCGGTCTGGATAAACTTTCCTGGCTGTCCGTAGTTTCCAACCGGACAGGCGCTGGCACAATCCTTTGTCTTGCACGATACGCACTGCATCGGATCCCGTACCTTCAACTTGAAGAGGCCGAACCTCGAAATGAAACGGTTGAAGTTTCCCCAGTGGCAGTAGCCAGTGTTAATGCAGCCATATGAACCGAGGAAAGGCATTGTTATGAACACTGCATACCATAAGAAACCAAACAGGAACAGGTAAACCATGTATGACGGGTCTGTACCGTAGAAGTAAAAATTCAAGTATCCGGTAGAATCAAGAAGGGACGCAGCAGCCGAAAGGAAAAGGGTTGCGTAAACGCTCAGTGAAACCACTCGATAAACGATTTCACCTTTCCTCGTCTGTCTCGTCAAGACTTTCGCCGTGCTGGATGAAGCATTGAATTTCTTCAGTGAATCATAGAATGTTCCCTGATACATAACAGGGGCAGTGCAGAACGTTGAGCACAGCTGCCTGGATCCAAAGAGGAATGACAGAACTCCGCTTATCAGATATGTTAGAATAATCGGAACTATGAATACGAGTGAAAAAGCCCCTCCCGAACCTATACCCATGGTCCACCCGATAAAGGGGATACTTGACGGATCCCTGATCAGAAATGATGGAAGAAATATCGAGTATATCGCATAAGCGGCAAGCATGAGCACGAGCCTGATCCTTGTTTCAAGCTCCCTTGTTGTTTGTATCTTGAAGACAACAAGCGATCCCATCTCAACCCCCATCATAATAAGGAACCACGGGGACAGGGAAACATGAGTCACGAATGTAAAGAAGTCAAAAATTGCGATGCCGAAGTATGAAATAAAAGAACCTGAAAAGGGTATGATGCCCGTTGATATCATATAGGCATTTGGTCCATAATAGACTAGATCAAAAACGGCGCCCATGAAGAATTCAGCTACAAATATCAGAAGAAGGAATAGAAACGACCAGGTTTTACTCGAGATCCAGTAGAGGCTTTTTCCGCTTGATATCCAGCCACTGTTCAGCGCTGCTGCAAGGTAGACGAGCATATCAACCACCATTGCAATCGCAATTACTGCATGATTTCCATCCAGGATCCATAAGAAGACCCCTGCCATCATGAGGCCATATGCAACTAGAAGAAGAAGCAGATAGTTACCAAGATGCACCTTCATTGTCTGTTTTCTGTAGAGATATTCGAACATGTAGACAAAGAAAGCAGTCATCATGGACCCGGAAATATAAATGGTATCCAGCTCCCAGGAACTGGCATTAATTGCGGTAGGCATGATGAACATCAACGCAGTCTGAAAAAGGAGTATAATCTTAACATTGGAAGAGAGTTCCTTCTTCATGTATGAAAGTGATAGCAGCATCTCAATGCTCATTGGAAAGACAAACCAGTAACTGGAAATCGCCGTCCATATAAACTCGACCGGGTCGGAATGAAGCAGTTGCAGGTAAACGGTCGATCCTGTCAAGAGGTTGAAGATAACGCTCATCAATACCTCGTCAAGGATAACAGAGAATGCAACATATGCATGAATAAAGGTCTTTGATCTTTCACCACTTTGCTGAAGCAAATCCTCCATGAAAACTACAAGGGCAGGAATGACGAGAATGGTCATGGAAACAAGTGAAATCTCGGCCCCGTCAGCGACACTTATGCTCCCGGGAAAAGCTAGGTATATCAACGGGCCAAGAAGCATTCCTGTCATCATTGAGGCAAAAACGTATGTCAGGAGACGGTGGAGTATATTTGCAGACTTACGGGCATAAATGATCAGGAACGACATCGCGCCTGCCATTGACAGCATCAGGATCAGAAGAATGATGTATTCCGTAAAGTACAAACCAAGATACCCTCTGTCAGCGTATTAAGATATTATTCTTACACTTTTGTTAGCCACAAGTGACGATCATTAAAAGATAATCTGAAAAACAGCTTTCTCTGCAAAATAGCTTCGCACAAAGGTACGCGGTTATTTCCTTAGGAGAATGAATACAGAAACAGTGAGTCAGTGTTACAATTAAGGCTTCCTTCCGACTCTTGGATTCCTTGTCTGGTCTGTGCGCAACTCGCGCTTCAGTACCTTTCCAACGAGCGTCCTTGGAAGATCTTTCTTAAACTCGACGGATCTTGGTCTCTTGTAGGGGGCAAGCTGTTTTGAAGCAAATGCCATGAGTTCCTGCTCTGTCACAGCCGAACCCTCTTTTTTCACTACATATACCTTTACGCTCTGTCCTCTCCTTTCATCAGGAACACCTATAGCCGCAGCCTCTATAACATCCGGGTGCTTGTAGAATACTTCCTCAATTTCACGTGGATAGACATTATAACCGCTAGATATGATCATGTCCTTCTTTCTGTCCACAAGATAGAGATATCCTTCGTTGTCGAACCTTCCAATATCACCGGTCCTAAGCCATCCGTTGTCCATAACACCGGCAGTCTCGGATTCGCTTCTCCAGTATCCAAGCATAACCTGGGGACCGCGAACAAATATTTCGCCCTCCTCTCCCAACGGAACCTCTTGCAGGCTGTATGGGTTCACAATCTTAAACTCAGTGTTGCTGAGTGGCAGTCCTACGGACCCAACTTTCCTCCTGTTTCTATCAACTGGGTTAGCTGCTATAACAGGTGAGGTTTCACTGAGACCATACCCTTCTATCAAGAGGCCTCCTGTTGCCTCTTCAAATCTCTTTAACGTGTCTACAGGAAGGGCTGCACCGCCCGAAACGCATACTTTTATTGATTTCAGGTCAAATTTCTTTAGATCTGGATGGTTGATGATCGATTTATAAAGGGTCGGCACGCCTGGCAGATAATCTGGCTTGTATTTCTTTATGAGCTTAAGAAGAGTCTCCGTGTCTCGTGGATCGGGAACAAGAATCATCGTGGACGCCGTTGTTGCAGGAAGTATCATGGAGGTCATCATGCCATAAACATGGAAAAATGGCAGGGTCGACATGAACTTTCCCGGTTCTCTAAGACTGGAATGCCAGGCTTTAAGCTGACCGGCATTAGCAACAAGATTATAGTGCGAAAGCATTGCCGCTTTTGGGACCCCTGTAGTTCCGCCTGTGAATTGGAAAAGGACAGGGTCAACCTTAGTTTCAACCTGCTCTTCAGGTGACGAACCACTCTTGATGAGATCTTTGAACCTGAAAACCCTCCCTTCAAAAACCGGTTTCTCCGGCTTGGGATCTTTCCTGGTCCTTCGGGAGTAAACCATTGATGCAAGCGGCGTCAGGAAATCCTTTATGCTTGTCACAACAATGGAAACCCCATCTTTGGCAAGGTTCTTGACCTTCGGGTAATACAAATCAAGGGTTATCACAGCCGATGTTTCCGTTGTCTTATATTCGTTGACAATCTCCGTCTCCGTGTATATTGGATTGGTCTGGACTATGACTCCTCCAATCTTTGCAATTGCAAAAAAAGATATTACATATTGTGGGGAATTCGGTAAAATAAGGCCAACCTTCGAATCCTTGAAGAGTCTCAGCCGCTCCTTGAGGTTTAAGGCAAGGGCATCTACCAACGCAAGTAATTTCTTGTAGGTTATCTTCTTTCCAAAGAGTATGACTGCCACTGCATCAGGATGTTTGGAAGCAGAGTCCGCTAAAAGTTTATAAACCGTAGAATCAGGGATTTCAATGTTTCTCTGGTTCCCTTCGGGGTAACTTTTCTTCCATATATCATCCATATTTATTGCTGCCGAAGGTTGTTCTACCATATAGTTTAGACAATTAGAAATGGATAATAAAACTTGTTAATCCATGCAACGATATACATATGTGAAACTGGCATCAAATAATACAAATGATAATATTTTAATAATAAACACCAAGCACTATGAAAAGTCTACAGGAGTCAGGGCTGTAAGCTTCTTTGCAAACCTTCCGGAAAGCAATGCTTTCAAAGGCTGGCAGATTCACTATGCTGCAGGACCATATGATCTCCACCTGGCAAAACAATTTCCAGAAAAATCCTTCTACGCACAGCATGTTGATCCTAATGGTTATGGGGCATATACTGGAAAAATATCCATGGAAATGCTCATTGAAACAGGGATTCATGGATCTCTGATTAATCATTCTGAATTCAGGGTTGGCTTCGAGGTAATTGATAAGTCTATACATAAGGCAAGAGACTTGAATTTCGACTTAGTAGTGTGCGCGGAAAACCTGGAAGAAGTTTCCAGGTTTGCTCAATCAGGGGCTAGATTGGTGGCTTATGAGCCTCCTGAACTGATTGGCGGAAATATTTCAGTATCGACTGCGAAACCTGGCATAATAGAAAAAGCTGCAGGAATTTGCGAAAAGAATGGGGCAAGGCTAATTGTCGGAGCTGGCATCAAGACGTATGTTGATATATCGACTTCGCTAAAACTAGGAGCATGCGGAGGACTTGTCGCCTCCGGTGTGGTGCTTGCCAGCAACCCTTCGATCGCAATAACTTCATTAATCAACAAAGAATTAACCTGAGTTAGATGGCAAAAGACAAAGATCAGGAAATCTTCGTGGAACCCGAGTTTATTGAGAAGGATTTCCTTCAAAGCGAGAAAGAGCGAGCCAAGTCTACAATCGTGGTGTTTTTACTAGCAGCTGCGCTGGGGCTTTTTTCGGGCTATCTTTTCTTGTTAGGGATATGGTATGTTGGCCTCCTTCTTATGTTCCTCCTGGTGATTTCATTCAAGAGAAGATCGGA
>JAKATM010000049.1 GCA_021818765.1 Thermoplasmata archaeon
TGCCTGACGTTTACCTGGATTTAATACTGGCAGACAGGACCTGACGGCATGGAAGAACTTGTTTTCCATGAATATTTAACTGGTTTACGATCTGTTGTCCATGGTATTTCATTTAAGTTTTAATCAAATCCCGACCGGTCCATAATTGCCCACCTTGCATAATTATCTCGCAAGAATAATGCGTGATAATGACCCCATCACAGATCTGAGCTTTTCCGCGTCGGTACCTTCGAACTTGCAATCTTATGCAGTTTCACGTCATCAGTTACAAGCTCATAACCTGATTCAATGGCAGATACGAGATAGGATGAATCATAAAATGTCAAGCCCTCTTCTAATGACAAGCTCAACGCAGAAGCTGGTGATGGCACGATCTGTTCCATTGATTCAATCAATTCAAATAGAACAGTGCCGGATTCCATTGCCTCTTTCTTCGAAATTCTATTTCTGATTTTGTGATTCTTCCACAGAATGTTGCCTATCTCGTACTTGGCAAGAGGGATTGTTGCCCCGGCAACGAGTGCATTGTACTTATGACACTGAAATAGGTTAAAAATTGCAGAAGCGTCCAGCAGGTTCATCTTTCCCTGTCTTCCCTGATGTCTGATACTATTTCATCTAACTTTAATTTCGAGATTATAGGTGCTACTCTTTTCATTTTCTCAATTAAATCCTTAGTTCTAGCTTTCCTAATTTCCTCCTGCACGGCCTTTCTGATGATTGCTGTTGGGTTCAATCCAAGTTTCTTCAATTCCTCTCTCTCTTCTTCTGAGATTTTCGCAGATACTGTGGTATACATCCTCATATTACATAATGTATTACGCATATTTCACATTTTCGTACCACAATATGTACTCCAACGTAAAACAACAGAGGGGATTCCTGGAGGCAGGAAACTTTTACATCTGCTCAGACTGCTAAATATGCCACTTTCGTGTTCGCTTAAAGCTTTAATCAGACCCTGACTGGTCATTTTTTGTGCACGCTAACATCGAAGATACAGTTCAAGTTTAAACCTACATAGAAGCTTGATGTGCTTGAATAAGTTCAGGAAAAAGCTAAAGAGCAAATATTTCCTGCAAATGCCTAAACGGGAAGTTTATATATAATGAAGAGTTAAACTTATTACTTTGTAGTTATTTTATTGCGTGACAAAGTCAGTCATTGTATAAAAACCAATGTTGTATAGGTGCAATAAATCTTCAAATATAAGATTTTCTATTGCGATTTTATGAAAACTGGCATGAAAGCATTGCTGGCTGTAGTAATAGTAGTAATTGTAATTGCTGCGGGATTAGGGACTTATTTTGAATTGAACAAAAGCAAATCTCCATCTTCACCTCCTTCTAACACTGGACAAACCCTGATTATGGCAAGCTCTGCTACGCCTGTATCTTTGGATCCGGCAGTAGCGTTCGATACGAACTCAGTCTTGTTTGATGACCAGATTTATCAGACCCTGTTGGGATATGGAAACACGACTGTCAATGGAGTGGAATACGGTGCTTTGACCCCAGTTCCGGAACTAGCAACAAGCTGGACAGTTAACGCAAATGGATCTGTTACTTTTAACCTTAGGCAGAACGTTGAATTTGCAAATGGAGATCCCTTTAATTCATCTGCAGTTGCTTTCAGTATAAACAGGATTATCACGATGAATCAGGGTGACTCTTTCCATGTATCTCAATTCCTGAATTCTAGCGGTATCAAGATACTCGGACCTTACCAGATCATGTTTATCCCGTTTGCACCTGATCCGTGGTTCGTGGATCTATTCCAACTCTGGGTAACTGACATTGTAGATCCTCTCTTTGTTAACGCCCATGGTGGTGTCCAGAAAGATACAGTAAATACCTACATGTCGACCCATGCCATGGGTACTGGTCCATATGAAATTGGCCCTGGAAACTATACTGACTCGACGATAACCATGACATATAATCCGAACTACTGGGGAGCAAAACCTGACGTAACAAAAATCATATACGATGTCGTTTCTAGTCCTTCCACTCAAGAGGCTGAGCTTCAGCAAGGTTCTGTAAATATTGCCTTGAACATACCTCTTGACCAGATGTCCACCCTGGCAAGTACTTCAGGGCTAAAAGTCAAAGCCGGACCCACATCTTCTGAGTATTACATTGGAATGGATGAAAACGTAACGCCGTTCAACAACACAGACGTAAGGATTGCAATAAACTACGCAGTTAATGTATCTCAGCTAACTGCTAATTCCGTATTCAACTATGGAATCCCACTTTATGACACTATGGCACCCACAATAGAGGCTTATATTCCTGCTTTCAAGAACTATACTTACAACCTCTCAATGGCAAGGCATTACCTGAATCTTTCTGGATATGGAAGTGGATTCACCACTACCTTCTATTACCAGTCGGGAGACCCGGTTGGTACCGCTATATCTACAATACTCCAGAGCGAGCTGAAAGCCATAGGCATAAACTTAAACCTGCAGGCTGTTGAGTCAGCAACATTCCAGACCGATGTTGGGCATGGAACTTATCCTATGTTCTATGAAGGCTGGGTTAATCTGCTTGCAACTCCAGATGACGGGCTCAGACCATTATTCAACTCTGCCAATATAGGGATATATGGAAACTACAATTTCTTCAACAACTCAACAGTTAGCAAGGACCTGATAACAGCTGGTAAGATGTATAACCAGTCCCAGAGAGATGCTCTGTACATACAAGCTCAGAAAATACTTGCCGCACAGGCTGTTGAGGTACCGTTGTTCAACCTGGAAAATGTGATCCCTATGACCAGCAACGTTCATAACCTCTTGATCTACCCTACATTCGATATCTTCTTTGACCAAGTGACTATGACGTGATTGGATGAAAGGTTTCACCAGGTTTCTCATCCAGAGACTCATAGCATTAGTCCCTACCATCTTGGGACTAATTATATTAACTTTTTTTCTTTCTCACGTTATACCAGGTAATCCAGCACTTATTTTGGGCGGACAGGAAGTAGTTGAGAACCCTACAGAATTACATGCACTGGAGGCGGAGCTGGGGTTGAACAAACCTCTATACGTGCAGTTTCTAATTTATTTGATACAACTTGCTCATTTTAATCTTGGTTATGACTATTTCCAGGGGCAATACATAGGCCATGAAATTGCAACAAGATTGCCTGTATCCATTGAACTTGCAATTGCGGCCATGATTATTGGTCTTCCTATTGCAATTTACACAGGTATCTTTGCTGCGCTTAGAACCAATAAACCGGCTGACCACGCAACCCGGGTCGGTACGCTATTGGGAATATCAATGCCTGTTTACTGGATAGATTTGATTCTGATCATAGTATTCTATGAATACCTGCATATTGCTCCGGCCCCTTTTGGTCAGTTGTCGCCATTCATTAAAGCACCTAATCCTATAACGGGATTTGTTATTCTGGACAGTCTGATTGAAGGGAATCTAGCTGCATTAGGCAGCTCACTGACTCATATCATACTCCCGGCTATCGGACTTTCGTTTGCCATAATCGGCACTATATCAAGGGTTACCAGGTCAAGCTTGCTCGACGTGATCAATAAAGATTACATGAGAACCGCATTTGCCATTGGCTTTCCTCGCAAGATACTGATTAACAAATATGCATTGAGGAACGCACTTCTCCCAGCACTTACTGTTACGGCGATACAGATGGGCGGGTTGATGGGTGGTGTAGTGTTAACGGAAACCATCTTCTCGTGGCCCGGTCTTGGATTATACACATATGATTCAATCATTAATCTTGACTACGGTGCAATCATGGCAGTGGTTATTGTGTCCGGATTCCTTTTTGTTCTTATTAATCTTTTAGCAGACATTCTTTATGGCGTCGTTGACCCGAGGGTAAAATATTAGGTGTATTGCAATGGATGTTTCTGGTAATATCAGCAATCAGCCGAAAAAAATTCTTCACCGCATCACGAAGTTACCGTGGGTCAGAAGCTTGTCCAGAACTGCCTCCCTTTTTATTCGCAGTAAGACTGGGCTTGTCTCACTCATTGTACTCTTGTCCTATGTCGTAATAGCGGTATTTGCTGGATACATTGCCCCGTATTCCCCCACTGCCATAGATCTGGCACAAAGGCAGCTCCCCCCTTCGTTCAAGCACCTTTTTGGCACAGATTATTTTGGCCATGACGTATTTTCGCAGATTGTCTTCGCGGTCAGGCTCGATCTTGAGCTTGCCTTTCTGGCAGTGACAATAGGATACACGATAGGGGTACTTGCAGGCGTATTTGCAGGTTACACCGGCAAGTTCACCGACAATGCAGTGATGAGGGTGATGGATGTTTTCCTTGCTTTCCCCGTTCTTATCTTTGCAGTAGCAATAGCGATAGTTGTGGGAGAAGGTTTCTGGGCCATAGTCATAGCTGTAAGCGTTACTTCAATACCTGGTTTTTCCAGGATAGCGAGGAGCGCGATTCTTGTTACAAAGAACGAGCTTTACGTTACAGCAGCCATATCTCAGGGCGCATCTAAGATACATATTCTGTTCCGTCATGTCCTTCCTGCTGCAATTTCACCTACAATCGTATTTTATGCTCTGGGTCTTGGAAGCGCCATACTTCTGTCATCCGGGCTGAGTTTTTTGGGAGTCGGTATCCAACCACCTACGCCTGAGTTAGGAGCAATGATATACCAACCTTTCTTTTACTCTGAACTCACAGATTGGTGGCTTGTGGTGTTTCCCGGAATCTTCATCGTTGTAATCGTAATTGCGTTCAACATGATGGGGGATACTCTTAGAGAAGTGACGGATGTCACGTTGAGGAGATAAAATGGAACACCAGATCAACACCCCCGAGATAACTGGCAAACTTCAGGCAAACTACGAAGACTATGTTCTATACGTCGATGATCTTTCCATTGAGTACACTCTTGGTAAAACAAGAATATTTGCCGTAAATCATGTTACTTTCGGTATAAGAGCAAACGAGTCAATTGGCATAGTTGGTGAGAGCGGTTGCGGAAAATCAACGCTTGCCATGGCCATCGCTCACATCCTTCCCCCCAATGCAAGAGTGACATCCGGAAAAGTATACTTCAGAGGCCAGGTAGTTGTCAGCGCGGAAATGGGTGCGTCATATTCCATAAGATACAACAAGAAAGAAAGGAAGATAGAGAATCAACTCAGCATAGTAAGATGGAAGGGCATATCGGTCATTTTCCAGGGAGCGCTGGACTCACTGAATCCGGTACATAAAGTAGGCACACAGCTTTCTGATATCTTCATCTACAGAGAGTCAATGAACCGGGAGGATGCTGAGGCAAGATCAAGACAGCTTCTTGCCGCTGTTGGCCTGGACGACTGGGTCTATGGCATGTATCCGCACCAGTTAAGCGGAGGGATGAAACAGCGGGTCGTTATAGCAATGGCAATATCTCTCAATCCTGCACTCATAATGGCGGATGAACCCACAACCTCGCTTGACGTCATAACACAGTACAGGATAATGGAGGAACTTTTAAGGTTAAGAAAGGCCTTCGGTGTAGCCCTCGTAAGCATATCACATGACATCGCATTAATCTCAAGGTTATCTGATAGACTAATGGTGATGTATGCTGGGATTCTAGTTGAAAAACTTCCTTCAAACACATTTGATGTTGCGCAGCACCCTTACACGCATCTTCTTGTTAATTCAATTCCAAAGATTGAGGAAGATATTGCAGAAGTCCTGCCTATCCGTGGATCCCCTCCAAGGCTTATAAGCCCCAATGCGGGTTGCCCGTTTTTTGAAAGGTGCGATTACGCCGTCATGTCATGCAGAGATGAGTCCGCCGCAGTGCTTAGACAGACTCAACCATATCATGAAGTTGCCTGTGCAGTTCTTCCAGTGTTTCCCCCCGCTGAAGGGAAGACACAAAAACTCAGGAAAAGAGAGGTATCAGGTAGTATTTCGCCCAATCAGGCAGTTGTTTTGGAGGCCTCGAACCTAACAAGGATATTCGAGAAAAGAACTGGCATACGTGAAATTGCTGCAGGCGGGTCAAACAAGATTGTAGCAGTAAGCAAGGTTGACCTGAAAGTCAGGTCAGGAGAGACTGTGGCGCTGGTTGGAGAAACTGGATCAGGAAAAACGACTCTTAGCAGGATGCTGGGCTTGCTGGATGTACCAACATATGGGCAGGTAAAAATTATGGGAAGACCCATAAACCTGAAGAAGAAAAAGGAAATTACAGCATTCAGGAAGATCGTACAGACCATATTCCAGGATCCATTTCAAAGCATCAATCCCAGGTTTCCTATTGCAAGTACTGTGGCAGAGCCGCTTACCGTGAACAAACAATCATCCGCAACACGAACAAGTTCGAATACCGGAGTCTTTCAGCAGCAAGGGTTTGGTTCTGTACTCAGCCATGCTGAGAATCGTGAGACCATGGTTGTGAAGGCATTGCAGGAGGTCGAGCTGACTCCTCCTGAAGACTATATCGAAAAGTACCCCCACCAGTTAAGCGGAGGGCAGAGGCAGAGGGTGAGTATAGCCAGAGGACTGATTGTCGATCCAAAGATTTTGATTGCTGATGAGCCTATTTCAATGCTTGATGTTTCACTGAGAGCCGGAATCTTGAATCTTCTGAGAAAGCTGAAGCATGATTTCGGGATCTCGGTTCTTTACATAACTCATGATGTTGCATCAGCGCGGTATCTTAGCGATCGGATATATGTGATGTATAAGGGCGAGATAGTAGAGACTGGCGAAACTGAGGACCTGATCAGGAAGAGCGCTCATCCTTATACAATAGCATTATTGCTGGCAAGTATCGGAATAGAGGGATCCATATCCGAAAAGCTTGGAGAAAGGATATTCTCGCAGAGTGAAACTTCAGATAACAATGGCTGCCTTTTTGCGCCAAGATGCCAGTTCGCTCAAGATATCTGTTCTGCAGAAAAGCCGGAACTTCTGCAGATATCCGAGTCTCATTCTTCCAGGTGTCATTTTGCTCAGGATATCCAGGGAATGGGACTGACAGAGATAAGACCCAAAAAGTGAAGGAAATCAACCTTGCGTGATTTTTTTGTTTGAACACGTTTGTGTGAATTAAGACTCAATGAACATTAAAAAGTAAAATTTTTTTTCATCAGATTTAAACTATAACATATTAATAAGAAATTGTGAAACAAGACATAATTTCTAAAATTGTTAATAATGCAATATCACACAAAAAGGTTGTTATCCTCTTGTGGGTAGCAGGTATTCTACTTCTCACCCCCGTGATATTATCATACACAAACTATGTTAGCTATTCAAACGATACATCAGGGTCATCTCACTTTGAATCGACCAAGGCAAGTGAAATACTTTCCAAAATCAGTCCTCAGAATTCATCCCTAACGGTGGTAGTTTGTGTGCCAAGTGCAGATAATGTCAGCATTGCAAACAAAACCCTCAACTTTCAGGATAAGATTGCAAGCTCGTCGTTGAAGTACGTTAGTTCAACCGAATCTGCCTTTTCGGCCTATGCCTCATATCTTGATGAAATATATGGTAAATACACAGAACTCATAAATCAAATATACTATTCGGTTTCTAACGAAAGCATACTTATTTTCCAGTTTCCATCAACTTTCTACCATGAATGGATGTTATCTGGCTACAATACCTCTGATATATATGCAGCAGCCCTGAATGCTGGATACTCGAATACATCGCAACAGAACTTCTTCCTGTCCGCATTGAATGGAAGCCTGAGACATAATTCACAGCTTGGGCCTTACTATAACGTATACAATGCGACCAGCATTACCGCAATGAACTTCTATTCATCTTCGCAATATACCGATTATATCATAAAGTTTGGAAACCTTGTAAACTATTCACAGAACAACTGCCTAGTTACGGAAAAGATTCTCTATTCACTGTCAGGTAACAAAATATCGAAGGCAATTATTCATTCTGAAGTAAGCTCGGCAAATCCAGGTGAGTTTTATGTCAGAAACTACGGCCTGAGCGCTGCTCCATCCTTCATCTTCAAGCAGTATGTGTCACCCGATAATACAACATACCTTGTCAATGTCGTTCTTAATGTACCTCAGGCTTACAGAGGGGCAAACAATTTTTACCCGGCGCAGAGCATTGTTCCTCAACTGAGGAATTACACCTCAGAATATTTTGGATCTCAGGGTAGCGTAACTGGTAACGGCGCAATTTCTTATGATCTACAGAGCACCCAGGGCGACTCGTTTATTGGTTTCATATTCACGTTCGTGTTTTTAGCAATAATTGTGGGCCTGGTCCTCAGGTCTTATATATCACCCATATTGGCTTTGGTTCTTGTAAGCATTGCAACCGTTCTGGGTTATGTTTCCGTTTTCATAATCGGCGTAACTTATCAACCAGTTAATTACATTGTTACATACACACTTACTGCTGTGCTTCTTGGCGTTTCAACCGACTACCTCCTGTTCATACTTTCAAGATTTAGGGAAGAACTTGCGAATGGAAAGACAACAGATGACGCAATAAGAAGCTCTGCCTCGAAGTCAGGCAAGGCTGTTGCCATAAGCGGCTTGACGGTTGCAACTAGCCTTGGATCTCTGTTCTTTATAAGTGGCCTCAACACCTGGGGACCTGTCCTGTTCATTGCAGTACTCTTGACTGTTCTAGCTGAGATAACACTTTTGCCAGCTTTGGCAGGACTCTTGGGAAGGCGCATATTCAGGAAACTCCCATCGACGCAGATACACAAATCAGCATTCTACAGGGTGGGACAGTTCTCCTCCAAGAGAAAGAAAGCCGTTCTGCTTGCAATATTGATAGCAGCAGCCCCTGCTGTTTACTTCTGGTTCGAAGCTCCCGTTACGTACGACATATCGGGAGAGCTGCCTGCAAACCTGCCCAGTGTAAAAGCACTTAACCTTGTAAACGACAAATTTGGGGGATCGGCATTATACCCTGTATTTGTAATCTACAACCTTACTACCCCCGCATTTAATGGCAATACAGTAAATCAGGCTGCATACAATGAGATCATGTCAGCACAGGATTACATCAAAGGGACAAGCGGTGTTTCCGCAATTGTTGGCCCTTCTCCTTCTAACGGTGATCTTGAGAATTCGGCTTTTCTGTTCAACGAAAACAGGAGTGTTTACTTTATTGTGGATCTGAATTACACCCCTTACTCTCAGAATGCTATCGCGTCAGTTCAGCACCTGAGGGATAACAGTTCGTTCATAGTGGGAGGCATTACATCCGGAATCATAGATCTCAGGAATTCCTCCCAGCAACAGTATACAATTCTTGAACTTCTGATTGTTGCGGCAATTGCAATAATAATCGGCGTATCCTTCAGGTCGATAAAGTTCCCCTTCATAGCACTGACTGGGGTCTTCATCAGTATTTCTTGGACACTTGGCTTACTATACATGATAATCACATACATACTGCATGAATCTCTGATATTCCTGATACCGGTGATCCTGTTTATCATCCTCATGTCGCTAGGAAACGATTTTACTGTTTTCCTGATCTCAAGAATAAAGGAGGAACAGGAGACATATGGATTCTCGGAAGGCCTATACCGAGGAATGGGTGGATCCGGTTATGTCGTTACTGCCCTTGGGGTAATCCTTGCAGCTTCATTGGGATCGCTCGGTCTGGTGCCTATTGCTTTCCTGCAGCAATTGGGTCTTGCTTTTGCCGTCTCCCTGCTTGTTGACACGTTTGTAATAAGAACGCTATATTTCCCGGCAACGATCTCGTTGCTGGGTAGGAGGAAAAAGGTGATCAATTAAGGAAGTCGTAGTCGTAGACTACCATAACCCTTGATTTTTCATCCAGCTTTCTTGCGTTTACTATCAACTTTTTAGCGACTTCCAGAGACTCTGAGAAGCAGACGGCTATGCCTGCTTTGTTGTCTGAAATCTGGAAGATGAGGGATGACTGAATCGCAGGGATTACCTTCTCAGGATTGTTGCTGAAGAGCAGGAATATAACAGCATCTGTTTTGCTCAAGTCAAGGATTGG
>JAKATM010000050.1 GCA_021818765.1 Thermoplasmata archaeon
TTGTATATTTATTTAAAGAACATTACCAAAAACTTATGGAAACGCCAGAAAAAGGATATTTGAAGGATCGAGGGGGCATCCAATCAGTAGAATTGCCGATGGACGTCAGGAAGACGTCCGATGAGATTGTGAACAAACTGAATGAGATGCGCCTCAACCTTACAGTTGGAAGAACCTGGTATCCAGACGTTTTGGGATAATTTTATTTTGCACAAAACGGAGAATAGAGGGGAAGGTGGACAGTGGTCTGCCTTCCCCTTTTTGCGTTTCGGAAGCGGGAGAATTGAAGGGGGGCTGCCTATTTAGGTGGTCTCCCTTTTTGCGTATATCCAATTCATAGCCAAAGAGGGTTTATGCCCACAAAATGCATAAAGAAAAGTGCGAGAAAAAGCCAACCAACAGGGGTAATAATTCCCCCCAAAAATCTTATCCAATTAGAAACATTGATTTTGTTATTTTTTCCCAAAACTCCCTCCACAAATACCCAGAAAAGCATAATTAAATAGATAGCAAGATCCTCAGTTTCAGAGAAGCCATCAAATGCAACTCCAAAGAGTTTTGGAATAAGTAGAAGTATGATTGAAATGGCGAAAAAAGATATATAGAAGCCGAAATGTCGAGCACACATCGGTATTGTGCGTCCCAGAATCACCAGTGAATGATTTTTTTTCTTATTACATACATGAAATGCTAGAACCTGTGGAAACTTGAATCTTCGTCTGATCTCTTTGTTCGTGACTAAGAGAAGGGACATGTGTGTCAAAATAATGATAGCTAATGCCACAATGAAAAAAAGGAATATCTTGAAATCAAATTCAATTATATTATCTGAAGATATCAGACTACCAAGCGAATAAGCGAGAAGAATGTAGGCGAGTACAATTGCAGCCGACGAAATAACTTTACTTACGTTATCTTCTGTTTTCCTCGGGCTGGACAAAACAAGACCATCCAAAAAACAAAATAGCCATAATAATGAGAGTTAAACCGACTAAAACAAGTTGATTTGATAGCAATAACACGACACCTATGCCTCCGCAAATGGTGGAAAAAATACCAACCATACCGGCATAAATTCCCAAGTATTTCCTGTTCAAAATTGAATTCATAGGGAATTAACTTCTGTCCCAGTAAATAATACAGTTGTTGCAATCATAGATTGATTCTGTTCCATCGCTATCGTGCTCTACAGGTAATAATAATAGACATATATAAATTCTCATTTGCTGAGAACATTTACTCTAAGTTGAAGTTGTGGGCATAGAAAAGGGGTTTTGAGAGGATTAATGTTGTTTTAGAAACAGATGTAACCTGTTCTCCGTTCTTAGTTTTCATGGATAACAAGAATATTTTGTGACCAAAGGAAAACTAAGATAGGATCCCTCTAGCAATCGTATTATTGGTCTAAAAGATAATTAATAATACGAAGGCTATATTACAGTGATGGGCCCCCCTGAAAACAATAGAATCCGCAGTTATCTTGAAGACATCTCAAAGCTCTGCCGAGAAATAGACTTTGATGATCTTTATTTTTCAAATACCCTAGAAAATAATGACTCTAAAGAGTATGTTAGGGGACTCAAGATTTCTAAGCCCGAATCGCTTCTCTCCGACAAGCTTTTCAAACCAATAATAAGGTATACCGGAATTACAAATTTTCCGGAAGGGAGGGTTGGAGAGGGCTGGGTTGATTTCACGCTAGAAAGCTCAAAGACCATGGGGTTTCCAGTGGCAGTAGAGTTGAAAGCCCTTCATGACCGGCTGGGTCAGGTGATCTCTCTCCAGTCAGTATTTGCTGTGATGAAGGGAGAGTTTGAAAGGCAGAAAAGCAATCAGGTTGTAAAATACATTGTTGGTCAGAAAGGCGTGGAATATGTCATACTTACCAACCTATGGGACGTGTTCATATTTGACAAGAGTTGTGTTATCAACTTTGAACCTGTTGTACAGGAAAGCTTTGCTAAACTTATCGAGGGAATTTCTAGCACAAGAAACATTTCGGACTACTTGAGGCGCAGGACACAGGAAGTTGAGAGACATGAACTGGACAAGATGTTTATTCGTGATCTTAAAAAGTGGTATGGATATCTTCAGGAACTTCGATGGCAGGAGGATTCTAAGGGAAGTAGCGTTCTCCTGCTCAATAAACTTATTTTTGCCCTTACGCTAGAAGATTTTATCATAATTGATTACAGGTATACCTGGGATGCGTTTGTTTCAGCCTATAATAAGTGGATAACCAAAGGTCCAAAAAAAGTTCTGGAGACGTTCTTCGCTGATCTAGACGGGTTTCTATATGAGTATTATGACACTGAACTGTTTATTCCTTCAAACAATATATTATCAAAATTGGATCAGAGCAAGGAAAATTATCTCAAGGCTTTGGATATACTGAAAAGGGTTGGTGGATTTGATGACCGGGTGGCTGTATTCTCCGAGGGACTTTATTCATACAGTTTCAGGATGATTGACGAGGATGTATTTGGGAAATCCTATGAAACCTTTCTGGCTGAGAACAGGAAGGATTCGGGAATTTACTACACACCCAAGAAGATAACTGGTCACATGTCCCACAATCTTGTAAACGAACTGTTTAATAAACTCGCTGAGGACATACTTTCCAAGATTGCTGATAATGATTTCGATGGGGCAATGGACGCAGTAAATAGGTTCATTTCAATTGGGATAATCGATCCTGCGTGTGGATCGGGACCTTTTCTTATTGGTGCGCTGAGGGAAATATATCACATTTACGAGGAGCTCGCAGAAAAAACAAGTTGGGTTGAAAGCCAGTTCAGGAGCAATTCACTTTTCCTGCCAAAAGATGTTGAGGATAAAATCTCCAAGACGAAGCAGTTGAGGGAAAAACTTGGGTTCAAAGGGGACACGGTTCATCGGGACCTCCTTTCGAAGATAATATTGAGACACATTTTTGGTGCCGATATCGATCCAACTGCATTGAATGTTGCCAAGGTGAATCTGTGGAAGGAAACAATCAAACTAAATCCGAAATCATTCTACTTCCAGGACCTTCCAGAGGATGAAAACCATATACTGCCTGATCTGGAACTTAATTTCATCAACGGAGACTCCATCGTTTCACTTCCAGATGATGATATTCTTAACATAATGCAGAACGAGTTCAAGGAAGAAATAAAGGAGATGATCAAGCTGCACGTAGAATATCTGGAAAACCCAACTAGATCTGAAATTCCAAGTAAGATACAATTGATAAAGAAAGACGTCCGGCAAAGGCTTGTTGAAGAATTCGACAAAATAAACCCGTCCCTTTCCAATCCGCTATTCTTTCCACTGGAATATTTCTTCTTTTATTTTGATAAAGATGGGACTCAAATTAAAAGCGATGCCCGTGGCTTTGCAGGAGTAATCGGCAATCCCCCATGGAACAATCTCAAACCCAATATGAAGGAGTTTGCCGCGAAACATCCGGAAATTTTCGGTGAAGGAATATCGAAATATTCCATGACCGGTAAGGAATTCGAAAAAATCTTCTCGGAAAAGCTAAGCAGTCCGAAGGTTAAGGAAGCATGGAATTCATATATTCAGTATTTTAAGAGACTTTCAGGCTACATATCCGCAAACTACAGGTTACAGCATAGCGGCGACTTTTCATTACAGAAGGTATTTGCGGAGAGATTTTTGGGATTGAGTAAAGAGGCTTTTAGCATTTTGGTACCTTCAAATTTCCATACCGATGAAGGTACAATGTCGCTTAGAGAAGAAATACTTGAAAAATGGGAAATTAGAGAGATCATATCGTTCGAAAACAGAGGAAAAGTGTGGTTTCCAGACATTCACGCTCAGTTCAAGTTTGATATGCTTCTGGTGTCAAAGAACATATCGGGGAAACCCTTCAAGGCAAGGTTCTATGTCACCAACTGGCAACAAACAGATGAAGCTTTTGACTATCCGATAGAATTGATAAAAAAATTGTCGCCCAGTGTCATGGGAATCACTGAATTCAGGTCTTTTGATGACATATCTATCGTGTCTAATATTAGGGGAAATTACAGATTGCTGAAAGACATTGGATTGGTACTCAGAACTGAGCTTCACGAAACGAATGATAAAGACATATTCTCTGAAAATAGAAATGGCCTAACGCTGTACGAGGGCAAAATGATACACCAGTACAAAACGGGTTTCTCAACTAACAAATATTTTGTTGATGAGGAACAGTGCCGGGAAAAACTTTTTGATCGGACTGCAAACAGAATTCTAGAAAAAGTGAAGGAAATTAAGAGAGAAAAAGGAGGAGAAATAAAGAAAGAGGAATTGAAGACGTATAGAGAAATGATTGAGGGGGGAATTAAAAGCAGAATTTACAAGATGGATTACGAAAACGAAAGGTTAGTGTTTAGAGATGTTGCGGGTGCGACTAATGAACGAACTCTTATATCATGTGTATTACCGACTGGTGTATTTCTTGCCAATACTCTTCCTTACATTGAACCATTTAAAGTGGAAATTGGAAAAAATGGCGCCATCGAACAAAAAGCAATTGGAGATTATATATATTATATTCAAGCCCTGCTGAATAGCTTTGTGTTGGATTATTACATAAGACAGAGAGTGACTTCACACTTGAATTTTTTCTTTGTTTATGAACTACCCATCCCTGACGTTCAGGGAGATCTACTTGTGGAAATTATAAACAGGTCTAAGCAATTAATCAATAACGAAAATCGAGTTTTAAGAGCTGAACTTGAAGCCAAGATTGCTAAAGATGTGTTTCGACTTAATAATGATGAGATGAAGTTAGTGCTCGATTCCTTTGTATATGGAAATGTTGATCAATCGTTGAAGAATGAGATATTAAATAGAATCTAAGAATACTATTCACCATGAACGACCTGGGATCCTGTGTTCAAGATCATTCATAACTTTACCCCTTTCTTGCCTATCTCTTTATCATGTGTTTCCTCATACAGTTTCTTTATCACATCAAGAACTTTGAGAAAGCCATTCCGTTCCTTGTTAAGGGTTATCCTTACGGGCTTGTCAGGGAAGTCGTCGAAGAATATCCAGACCCGCTCTGTATGGGACTCGTATTTTTCCTTGATATAGATCGGCACGTACTTACCACCTATCTTGATTGCTATTTCCCCCTCAATCAACCATTCAGGTGGCCTGTATCCCTTCTTGAATTCTATCCCCATGTCTGCCATGCATACATACATTGGCAGTCTATTATTATTTCTTTTCAGGCAGCCCATGCGCTGCGATATTGATACATCAGTATCAAAAATGTTATTTGCTCAGAAGTATCACAAATATGCAAATATTTATATGCATATGCAGAATGTCGTTTTGAGGAGTTGAGGAATACGGAAACAACTTTTGAACCACAGAGAAACGAAGCCAGCTATAGAGAAAAAGCAGCCAGCATACTCGCCGAGTTGAGCGCGGAGTTCATCGGGAGAGATGAGGAAGCAAAGGTCGCACTGCTTGCGTTGCTTTCAAAGAACCATGCAGTTTTTATTGGAGAGCCTGGAACGGCGAAGTCAGCTATACTTCGGTCCCTGACAGACAGGATAGGGGGCAAGTTCTACTATTACCTGCTCAATAAGTACAGCATCCCGGATGATATTGTCGGTGCAATCGACCCGATAGCATTCAAGAACGGCGCTTACAAGCGAATGATGAAGGGAAAGTTGCCGGAGGCGAATATAGCATTCATGGATGAGGTTTTCAAGGGATCATCGGAAACGCTGAACACCCTGCTGAACATCATGAATGAGAGGATCTACGTGGATGCTGATGGTACAATCCATGACGTGCCGCTTATATCCATGTTCGCAGCGTCGAATGAGCTTCCACAGGGAGAGGAATTGCAGGCATTTTACGATAGGATATTGCTGAAGCACTTCGTGATGCCGATTCCATCGGACAAAATCAAGGAAGGCATCATGCTGAACGTTAACAAGGTCAACACGCCAAAGACGAGAATATCTCTTGAGGAGCTTGAATCTGCATACGCAGAGATAGAAGAGTACGAGAAGGAACATGCCTCAGAGATTGCAGATATCATAATGACCCTCGTAACAACCATGAGGATGAATGGTATCTTCGTTTCAGACAGGACAGCCATGGGAAAGACCTTTTTACCAATGCTTGTTGCAACTTACTCATGGCTCGTGGGTGCCCCAGTGAAGAAATCAGCCATTGCCGTTGCTAAATACATACTTCAGGACAATGATGAGCAGCTTAATGCCTTCAACAAAGCGCTCGACACGCTCTACCCGAAGGAACTCAGAGAAGCACAGGAGAAGCTGGGTAAGGTTGAGGAGTTCATCAAGGCAGGGAATCTTGGCAACGCAGAGAAGGAAGCGCTCGAGGCAGTCAACATGGCGGGGCAGCTTGTCAAGAAAGAGGGCATGCTTGACATCTATCAGGCAGAAGTGACGCAGTTTGTCAGCGACGCTGAGACTATGGTCAAGAATATCCAGACCATGAAGAAGCAGATAGCTGGGGGCATAAAATGAGCATCCCAGGACAGACTGCACAGTCCTATTTCAAGAAGTACAGGATAGTGCGTCCTGATGAGTGGAAGTCCTTTATGGACAAGAACGCTTATCAGGAACCAACAGTAAGATCGGCAACCTTTGATCTTACACAGGCTTTTAGCGAGAAGAATGTTACTATGGGCTCACACTTCCTCATGGATGCCCACCTGATGCATTTTAAGCCTTATGACAAACTTGTTCTTAACCCATTGAGCAAGAACTCATGGAAGAGCCTCTTAGAACAGGAGATGGCAGATCCGAAGTATCAGGAACTGAATGCAAAGGTGTCAAGGAACCCGATGCTCTCACTCATGGCCACAAAGAACTTCCTGCAGGCAATCGTTGAGAAGGCTGAGGAATCGCAGAAAGCCATACCACCCAACATGATGCCACAGAACCAACCAGGAAGCCAGCAAGGACAGGGAAATGCTCCCGGGAACACGCCAAATCCACAGGGGCAACAGGGCAATCAGCCGGGGGGCAATCAGCCGCAGCAGCCGTTCAACTTCAACAATTTCATGAATGCACTGACCAACATGCAGAGCGGACCCATGAGCAACCAGTCCACCTATAACAGCATAATGGCAGGGTTAGGCGCTGCTGCCGCGAACGCTACTGAGGAAAGCACAGAGATGATGAATGTGATGAACAGCTTCACGCATTCAGGAATACCGATGAAACGCCTCACAGATCCAGAGGAGATGAGGGACATTCTCTCAAACAGGTTTGTGATATCGCTTGCAAAAGTCATGAAACGCCTGAACACAGATGATTCCGGTAAGAGCCATGTCAAGCCGTCAACAAGGCGAGGAATACCTATCGGAACAAAGAAAATGCAGTATTTTTCGGAGATACCCGACCTTGTGCCGCAGGACATGCTGGATGAGGACATCCTGAACTACAAGATAGCCTCAAAGACGGCACATGTAAGGGAGCGTTACTCAAGCATGAACAATTACCTCATCTATCTGGACAAATCAAGCAGTATGGGCGGCGGCATAGAGTTTATCGATGATTACGTGCCAAAGATCGCGGTTGCAGCTGCAAGCGCTCTTGGGCTTGCGAGAACAGTCAGGATGCATGGGGGAACTGTAACGCTGAAGCTTTTTGACACTGAGGTTGGAGATCCTATAACCGACATGTGGGAACTCCTGAAAACACTTGGGGGAATACAAGCTGACGGCGGGACCAATATCACTCTCGTCCTTGAAGATGTCATACAGAAGGGGAGAGATTACAAGGCAGTCCTCGTATCTGACGGCATAGACAGTATAGATGAGACAGTGGCAAGGTCTTGCAGTAAGTTGGATCTTACAAGCGTGCTGATCCAGACATCCAACGTTTTGCTTGAAAAATACACCAATGCTGTGAAGGTAGAGAGGTTTACAGGCGACAATATTTTAATGGAGTTGTGAGGAAAATGGTGGAAGAACTGAAGGAAGAAACAGAGGTAGAGGATAAGAAAGAAGCACAGACAGATGGGATAGAGCCAGCAAATGGGAACGGCGCTGATGGTTTGACAGGGGCACCTGGCAGCGCTTCAAAAGTGTCGGTTCAGTCACAAGGATCGCCATTGGAGAGATTCTACGTGGTCTCGCTTACCACTGATGGATTCGGAACCAGTGTATCGACGCTTGAGGAAAGGATAAGGTCCACGTTTATCCGAATGACGCCTGAGCAAAGGGCGCAGGTAGACTATCAGAAGGTGAAGTTTTACCGGACATGCTCGAAGCTTGCATCCTTTAAGCTGGATAAGCAGTGGGTTATCCCGCGAGATCGCCTGAACAAGCTTGAAGCGGCCTTCAAGGAGATACAGGTGAGCTTTGAGGCAGCCAAGAATGAGATATACCGCGATCTGACACTGAACTGGACATCTATAGTGGATGAGGTTTTCAAGAAGCATCCAGACTTTCCCATTCCAAGAGACCAAATAGACGAACTCAGGCCAACAACGCCAAATTTCATGTCCATGGATTATAGCGTGAGATCTCTTATCAGCGTCCTCAACGAGATGGCAGGGCTAAAGGAGGTCCTTTCCAGTACTGACCTGAATCCGGACATCGCAGAAAGGGTTGAGAGGCAGAAACAGCTACTTGCTTCCAGAATCAAGGTGGAATATGACAAGAAAATCTATGACCTGCAGGCGACTGTTGAAAAGCTTAAGAATATCGCCAAGAAGAAAGGGAAGAGGTTTGAGAAATACACCCTGGAAGCACATGATATGCAGGCAGATCTTGAAGAGATGTCGGGCATAATCGGCGAGAAGGACATGCTAAAGACAAAATTGGAAGGAATGCTTGAGTTCCTGGCTGAGGGGATGTCGGATAAGAATCCATCCTAACTTTTCTTAGAAAAATATATGTGTGCAGTTCATTATATAGGTGAAATGAGAGGTGATCTTAAGACGGAATTTAGGGCGGTGTCCACGGAATTTCTCCTGGGCCGTGGACTGAATGATGTAGAAAAGAAATACTCTCCAAGAGTGCTCTATATTTCTGGATCGATGAGTGTGCCCATACCAAGCCCACGTGTGGCAATCGTTGGAACACGAGCGCCATCCTATGAAGCTCGAAAGACGGCATTTGGTCTTGCATCAGCCTTGGCTGAGAAGGGTGTAATAGTGATTAGTGGTTTGGCGAGAGGAATAGATTCTGAGGCTCACAAAGGAGCGATAAATGTGAAAGGCAGTACAATAGCTGTGCTGGGTACTCCTCTGAATATCTTTTATCCCAAAGAAAACCAACAACTTCAGACCGAGATTATGACTAATCATCTTACTGTAAGCCAATTTCCATTGAATAAGCCAGTTTATAAGAGCAACTTTATCCTAAGGAATAGGACAATGGCGCTTTTATGTGACGCCTCAATCATAGTAGAAGCAGGGGACTCAAGTGGTACTCTGAGTCAAGGTTGGGAGGCCTTAAGGCTGGGCAGACCACTTTTCATATGGCAAGATGCGTTTAAGAACCATGATCTCAAGTGGACTCATCAGATGATGCGTTATGGCGCAAGAGAATTTAGTGATTTAGAGACCGTGTTTGAAGAGTTGCCCGATAGAAGCACACCGTTTGGACTCCCCCAATGGTAACCAATTTCAAGATTCAAAACCTTGAATTCACTTCCTTATTTTCTTATACGCCGAGACCAAATTCGACGGTTCCAAATGTTCTTCAACATATGAGAAACACTAAGACATGGACTACCTGGCTTAAGCAAGATAGAATGGTATCAAGGTCTGGAGATGATGTGAATTTACCCATGACGCGTTATGTTGCGGAAACGCTGTACGACAACATTAATGACAAATCATTCCTTAACGTTTTTGACCAATCCACAGTTTTGATTCCCGTTCCAAGAAGTAATCCGTTAGATCG
>JAKATM010000051.1 GCA_021818765.1 Thermoplasmata archaeon
TTCAGTCTCCTGATTCGTTTTTTGCGCCATTTCCAGCGCATTTTTCCTTTTTTCTTCCAATCTCTTGAGCCTCTCTTCAATGAAGCACCTCAATTTAATGCAATAAGCGGTATTTTCATCTACCCTAATCTGCTGTTCGTGATTTGATCGTTTTATATAATCCTATTCCGTGGGTGACAATCTGCTGTCATTCCTGTAAAGTTTGTTGTCGGGATCGAGTTCAATTGCCTTGTGGAAATCCGCCAGCGCTTCCTTGTTTCTTCCTAGGTTCTCTTGAAGATTAGCCCTGAAAAAATAAAATTCAGCCTTGGTCGGATTCAATTCGATAAGCCTGGAATAATAGCTTAGGGCCTTCTCATGGCGTCCCGTTTCTTCGAAGAATTCTGCTACTATCTGCAACCATGTCTGGTCGTTCGGGCGAAGCCTGGAAATAGTTTCCATGTCCTGTAAAGACCTGTCTACGAGACCAAGCTTTTCAAGAATTTTTACACGTTCATAGCGTATTTCAGGGCTGGTTGGATTGTGCACAACTAAATAGTCATAATCAGACAGTGCGGCCTCAAATCTCTCAATCTCGGCCAGTATTTCGGCCCTTCCCTGTCTATAAACAGGATTCTCCGGGTTCAGCCTCACTGCTTCACTGCATGATAAGAGGGCGCCTTCGATATTTTCGTGATCCCGGAGAAAGTCGGCTTTCTTCCAGTACAGCTCTGAATCGTATGGATCGATATCTATCGCCTCATTGTAGGCATCCAGGGCTGCATTGAGCAGGCCTATTTTTTTCAGGCAGTCTATCTTTCTCAGCCTGAAATCCGTGTTTCGTGGCTGAAGTGATATCAGCTTTTCATAATATTGAAGCGCCTGATCATGTTTGCCAAGTTTATCAATTGACCAGATTATCGAATCTAGATAGCTGATATTATCTGGATCCAGCCTGGAGGCCTGCTTAAAAAAATCAAGTGCCTTCTCCAGGTTTCCTTCAGCCACGGCGGTATGACCCTTCCTGTTATAGAAATATGCAGACTCCATGATTCGCTGCGATTATGCATTCTGAGATAAAACTGTTGTTGTTTGTCGTGCTCTCAAAGCATTATGATCGGATGGTTAACTCATCGTATTGCAGTGAACAAAAACAATTCGTAGTATGTTTGTTGCATCTTTAAGTCTGATTATAGGAAAGGCATTGAAATGCCATCTCCTCGTGGATCAGCACCCCCTACAACTGTACCTTCCGGGAGAAGTGCAACAATCTGTCCATGACCAAACAGTGAAGAGAATCCAGTGTTCCTGACCTTATCTCTTTCATAGAAAGATGAAATTGAATCTCTAAGCTGCTCCGATTCACATATTATTTCAGAAGGTTTTTCATAGATGGTGTATGGGAAGGCCCATCTTGGCCTGTCCAAGATTTCCTGCGGATCCGACAGACCGGAAAGAAGGGGTAAAATCATCTGGATGTGTAGTTGTGGCTGAATGTCCCCGCCCATTGCTCCAAATGATGCTCTAAAGTGTCCTTCATTCTCAAGCATCCCCGCACATAACGTGTGAAAAGTCCTCTTGAATGGAACAAGTGAATTATGGTTTTCTGGATCAAGGGAAAAATATGAGCCGCGATTCTGGAGAACAAAGCCCGTTCCAGCAGGCATTACGCCTGACCCGAATCCCATGTAGTTGCTTTGTATCCATGAAAAGCTGTTTCCTTCTGAGTCCGATATGCACATATAGGTCGTGTCGCCGTCGTCCTTGGCATGCCCGCTCACTGTTCTTTTCTTCATGCCCTGTTCAAGGAGCCTGCGTGCAAATTCCTTTAAAGTGAAGCTTTCAGGAAGAGGGTGAAACTTTGGATCCGTTATGTACTTGTCCCTCTGTGAATATGCCATCATGCCCGTTTCAATGATGGATGATAGGCTTTCTTTCTGTATTGCAGTGGGATCCTTTGCGCCTGCCTCCAGAAGGTTCAGCCAGAGAAGTGCAGTATACCCCTGGCTGTTGGGGCCTGTTTCATATACCTTATTGCCGTTAATTTCGGTGTTCCTAGCCCTGTCAAAAGTGGCAGAATGCTTCTTGAGGTCTGAGGATTGAAGAAGGCATCCGGTGCCTTCAAGCCCCTTTACTATCCTGTCCGCAAGGCTGCCGTCGTAAAAAGACGAAAGACCGTCCTCTGCTAGCGACTTCAGAGACCTGGCCAGATCCTTTTGCTTGAAAACGCTTCCGGGTTCCGGTGGTTTCCCACCTCGCAGGAACGTGTTTCTCCACTCAGTCATTCCAGAGAAAACCTTCTCGCTTGCCCTAATGGATTCTGAGTAGTTTTGTGTAGCCGGGAAGCCCTCTTCGGCCAGTGTTATCGCTGACTTCAGGAGGTCCTTGACCTCCATTGTGCAGTATTTACTATGAATGTGTGCCCATCCACTGACAATGCCTGGTACCGTTATAGCCCCTCCGGGACCACGAGCAGGGAGTTTTGATAGCCCCTGTTCCTTGAAATGTTCGATCGTGGCGCGTTCAAAGGCCCTGCCGCTTGCATTGAGGTCTATGACCTCCTTTCCATTCATGCGTATGAGCGCGAACATGTCGCCACCAAGTCCACACAGGTTATTTTGAGTTACGCAAAGAGCTGCACTCGTCGCTATTGCTGCGTCGGCAACATTTCCGCCCTGTGCCTTAATTCTTGCACCGGCAATTGAGGCAAACTGGCTTGAAGAAGAAACAACCCCTGTGCTGGAGAAAGCATTCGGTCTAGTTCTCATGCTAACGTTTAGCAATGAGGAATATAAGAAGTATTTCTTCAGGTTTGAGAAAGTGTGCTAACCTTTTCTTATAATTAGCTAAAAAAGATTTATCTCTATTCACAATGCGGATTGGTGAAAGTTGGTGTAATAGGATTTCAGGGCGATGTTGCTGAACACATTGAAATTCTTTACAAGCTCAAGGATGAAAGGAAGAGAGACATAGAACCCGTTCTTGTAAAGAGCCGAAGAATGCTTTCTGAGGTTTCAGCTTTGATCTTACCTGGCGGGGAGAGCACTACCATTTATAAGCTGATAAAGGAATACGACATCTATTGGGACATTATAAGAAGAGCAAAAAACGGGATGCCTGTAATGGGAACATGCGCTGGCCTAATTCTAGTCTCCAAGAATGCCAAGGATGAACGTGTTCGAGGTATGGACCTTATAGATATCACCATAAGGCGAAATGCGTATGGCAGGCAGGCAAACTCATTTTACGAAAATATAAAGGTAAATTCAATCGGAAATATAATTGCCATATTCATTAGGGCCCCAATTATTGAGAGTGTAGGGGATGCAGAGGTAATGGCAACATATGATAACCAGCCCATAATGGTCAGAAACCAGTATGTCTTGGGGATGACTTTTCACCCCGAGCTTTCAGGGGATACAAGAATCCATGACTACTTCCTGAGCATGGTGGGGAGAGAGGGGTATACTTCCACTGGAAAACGAGAATGGTATGTGAGTGATATAGCATGAGAACACCTATCTATGAATGGCACAAGGAGAATGGCGGTAACATAGTGGATTTTCATGGATGGGATCTCCCCCTCTACTATGAAGGAATACTGGCTGAGCACATGGCAGTTAGGAAAAAGGTTGGAATGTTTGATGTTTCGCATATGGGCGACATTGTTGTCAGAGGCCCTGATGCACTCAAATTCATGAATTTCCTTTTGCCCAGTAAAATAGATGCGGTCCAACCAGGAAAGTGCATGTACACTGCGTTCCTCGATGAAGGAGGTTTACTTATAGATGATACAATAGTTTATCGGATTAATGATGATACGATATTCTTCGTTCCAAACGCTGCTACAACCGAAGCAGTGCTGAACTGGCTCACCACCAATAGCAAAACGTTCAACGTTAAGATCATAGACTTATCAACAGATCTGGCATGCTTCGCCATTCAGGGACCTGAATCAAGACACGTAGCCGACGACCTGGGAATAACGTTTCCAGAACCATTTACGTTTTCATTCCAGCATGATAAATATGGCGGGAAAAATGGCGTCAATGGAAAGAATGAGCTAATTGTATCCGGAACGGGATATACAGGAGAGTCAGGTTTTGAGTTAATCGTTGATGCTGGGAGCTCAAACGAATGGTGGAAAGCTGCTATAAAGTCTATAAAGCAACATGGCGGCATGCCGTGTGGTCTCGGTGCGAGAGATTCTCTAAGAATGGAGAAAGGAATGCTTCTTTCTGGTGTAGATTTTAATAGAGACAGGGACCCATATGAATGTTCAGTCAGCTTTATTGTTGAGAAGCTTGATGGTTTCATAGGATCTAATGCACTTAAGCGAAGAAAAATTAGTGATAAGGATATTTTTAGAGGATTTATCTTGGATGGAAAGCAAATTCCAAGGCATGGATATCCTATCTATTATAACAACGAGAAAATAGGAATAATTTCCAGTGGGTCCATATCACCTCTGCTGGGAAGAGCGATAGGACTTGGATTTATTGATAAGAAATACATGAAGAACGAAACTACGGTACAGATAGACATTCGAGGAAAAAAGTCAGAAGCTACCGTATCAAGGCCAAAAATAGTTCCATAGGAAATCACCCCTCTCCCTGTCAATTCGTCAACTTATTCTTTGCACCTTTTTTATACGTTATATAATATCCCTGGCACACATGAGCAAGGAAAAACCACTTAAGATTATAATAACGGACCCTGTAGATACAATACTTCTGGAAAAACTGAGAGGGAATAATTTCACTGTTGATTACCATCCTAAAATAAACGAGGAAGACCTGCTTAACATAATTGACCAGTATGACGGTATTGTTGTTCGTAGCAGAACAAAGGTTGCTAAGAGCCTGATTGATAGGGGAAGAAACCTGAAATTTGTTGCACGGGCAGGAGTCGGCCTTGATGGTATAGATCTTGTCTCCCTGCAGGAAAGAAAAATAAATATTATACATGCACCAGAAGCCTCAACGAGTTCTGTCGCCGAACTAACGTTTGCGTTGATGTTAGGATCATGCCGCAGATTGCCTGAGCTTGCAGCTGCAACTAGGCTTGGCAACTTCAGCAAGGAGGTCGGTACAGAGCTATCCGGGAAGACGCTGGGGCTGATAGGCTTCGGAAGAATAGGATACATGGTTGCAGAAATAGCGAGAGCATTCAACATGAATATACTTGCTTATGACATTATAGCAAATGACAGGATCAACAAAGTATCGGGCCGATATGTAGCCCTGAATGACCTTGTTCAGAATTCCGATTTCATAGGAGTCTTCGTAACTGTTAAACCCGGCGATAAACCGATACTTGGAAAAGAGGAGTTCGCGGTTTCCACAAAAAAGCCAGGCATCATCAACACCAGCAGGGCATCAGCCATCGATGGACCGGCTCTTTTGGATGCACTTAAGTCGGGAGTTATATCGTTTTACGCCTCAGATGTTATGTGGAACGAGCCGCCAAAGACACAGTGGGAGCATGAGTTGCTGGCACACCCGCAGGTTACCATAACGCCACATATTGGAGCTCAGACAAAAGAGGCCCAGAGAAGAATAGCAGAAGCAACAGCTGCCAAAATCATTGAAATGTTTGGAGGCATCAGATGATATTCACTCCAGGCCCGGTAGAAGTATCGCCCAGAGTTTTACAAGCCTCCATGAAACACATGAATCACAGGTCCCAGGAATTTAGGGTCATAATGCAACCCTCGCTCGAGGTTTTACGCAACATTTCAGGTTCAAAGCGCGTTTCGCTTACAACCGGTTCGGGGACCCTTGCCGTTGAGACGCTTATCTGGTCAATCCTTTCCCGGAGAGAGAGAGTTATCGCCTGTACGTATGGTGAATTCGGGGATAGAATGATCGAATCGCTTGAGCGAAGGGGATGCATCGTATACCGCATAACAAAGGAAGAAAACGACATCATACATCCGGAAGAAGTCAGCGCACTTGCTTCAAACTCCGGAGCGACTTCAATTTTTCTTGTCCACAATGAAACGGGAAACGGAACGCAGGTTGCCAACCTTAGGGAGTTAGCCTCTACTGCAAAGAAGAGCGGAATGAAAGTGCTCGTGGATTCGGTATCTGGTTTTGCTGCTCTCCCTTTAGAACTCGACGCATGGGGAATAGATGCAATAGCGACATGCGGACACAAGGGCATTGCCTCAGTAACTGGCATCGGAGTAAACATAATCGCGGACCGGCTTGAATCTTCGCTCACAAAGGAAGACACTCCAGCTTATCTTGACCTTGAAAAGTCTCTGCACTTCATGGAGAGGGACGAAACACCCTTCACGCCATCAACTGGTGCATTCTCTGCGCTGTCCGTGGCTCTGGATGACTTAGCCAAAGAAGGCATTCAGACAAGGATAGACCGGACATCTGGATTTGCTGACATACTTACGAAAAGGCTTCTCCAGGAAGACTATTCTATTACCGGGAACAGGGATACCAGGTCCAAATCCGTCTTGAACATTTTGACGAGAAATAAATCCACTGATGTATCCAAGAATTTGAAGAATAGAGGATTTATTGTAGGAAACGGGTTAGGTAAATTTAAGGAAAAGGCAATCAGGATTGGCCTGATGGGGTCAATAAAAAAAGAAGATATCGAGAATCTACTTGATGCGTTCCTGAAAATTGATCTAAAATAAATTTTTAATAAGTCAATAGAGAGAAAAGCCCAAGAACATTCAATTAAAAACAATAGAATAGATGTAAACATCAACTCGACACATTACATCCTTTGAACAATCGTTTAGTATGAACCATTCTGGTCGAGACATTCTGAAAGAACCCCATCAGCGTTTTGTCGGTATTAAGGTCAATATCTATACATCGGCAAAAAAACCGATTATTAAATGTCAAAATAAAGAGTAAATAAAATCGCTCTTTGACTATTCATGTTAGTAAATAAGTTGTCTGTTTTCTTTATATGTCATAAGCCTTAAGAAAGGGAAAGGCCGGAATAATGTACTCTACTTTATTCCCGACGTATTAAACCGTTTCTGATAATAATCCTAAGGATCAGAGATATTTCTTATCTACATAACACCATTTCCACTTTCTTTCAGGATATGAAGTCATCAATGCGTGCCCAGTTTGTTGAAAATGCTTGGTAGCATGCGTCCCCTCTGAAGAATCGCAGCATCCTAAATGCCCACAAACAAGACACATCCGAAGCTGAACCGTACGAGTGCCTTCCTCTCGGCATTCCATGCATTCCGTTCCTATCGGTTCCACATTAGCGACTATCTGTTTGACATGTTCACATATATCCATTTTTAACTATTACAGCAGTAGATTTAAAAGTGATCTGATATAAAAAAAAGATTGAAAGTGTTTTTTGTAAGTAGGTCAGTTATCCGCCTACTTACTTACTGCCTCGAGCTCTATACCTTTGAATTTTCTTGAATTCCTTATTCTCCTGTTATACTCAAAGACAGCCGGTTTCAGGTAGTTCTCGATGTAGTCCAGAACGTCCACATCCGAGTCATATGCCTCGGTGAAAATACCCGAAAGAAGGTATGGAATCATGGTCTTCGCGTCAAGAATGGTCAAGTCATGTTTTGCCCATATCTTGCCAACCTCGGACGCGATGTTTTCCATGCAGGACATCCTGTCTCCGGTTATCTCTCCCTTCTCAAATTTGTACGAGCTCTCGTTCTCTACTTTCTTCGGTTCAAAACTCTGTGCTTCAATACCATTGTCAGTCATTTTTTCCACCTCCAATGTTATTAATGCAATGGCGTATTTTATAATTCTATATAAAGTTTGCTAAACTTCTGTCGTAAATATAATATAGTTAATATACAAATTTAAATTTGTGGCTTTCTTAAGCTATTTAGTCTATCTTGGACACTAATATGGTAAAACTGCTCAATTTAGCATTAATAAGTGTGAAAAATGATCCTCAGGTTCTGCTTCCGACGCCCTGTTGAATGAGAGATTATACCTCTTCTGAAATAGCAGTATCTTTACAATGACTATTAAATCCTGTTTGAAGCTCTGTCCTTCTTTGTTTCATGGGTAGGCCTTTTGGCTTAGATTTCAGTGAATGAAACTGGAAAATAGCACGTCTTAAAGTCATAAAATTAATTTAGATGAGTTTTTTTAGAATTGCTTTCTGGTCTTATTTTCCACTTCCTCCCGGCATCGGGGAAGACACAACAGGATCTAGAGACGAGGTTTGTTCCAAGCTCATGTTCTTTGTTTCCTTGATCGCTAGTACGGTGAGCAGGGCACCAGCAAATGCGAGGAATGCCAGGAGATCGAAGAGTACCGGGAAACCGTAATCACTTACTATGGTCAACACCAGAAAAGAAAATATTCCGGCACCAAGCTTGCCCGCACCAGCTGAAATTCCATGCGAAGATGTTCTTATGCTTGTTGGGAAAAGCTCGGTAGGGAGAAGGAAAGTAGTTGAGTTGGGTCCTATGTTTCCAACCAGGAAGGAAATACCGTACATTGCTACGAAAAGGGCCAAATCGCCCTCTATTGTAGTGAATCTCAAGGCAAATACAAAGTATATTATCGCCATGCCTGAGAAGCCTGCCCACTGAAGAAGCTTCCTCCCAGCCTTATCAATCAAACCTACAGCAATCCAGTACCCTGGAACCTCAAACGCCAGTGCAAGGATCGTGTTACCTTCTGCAATGTGAAACACTGAAAGGGCAACGTTTCCTTTTACGCTACCAAAACCTATCAATCCCAGAACCGCTCCACTGTTAACGGAAGTACCGTAGAATGCCATATCGAATATAAACCATGAACCAGCGGTTCCAAGCAGGAAAAGCCAGTACTTGTTCGCAAGGGCCCGGTTTAATCTGCTGGATGCGTTTGGCGCTTTTGGGGCAGAAGGAACTACCTGCGCCCTACCGTGATTGGTTGCCTGTTCAACAGCCTCTTCGGCTAGGCTGGTATTGCCCTTCGAGATTGAGAACCTTGGAGTCTCCAGTATTTTTCTTCTCAGGTATATTACTGATGCTGCGGGAACAGCTCCAAATGCCAGCATGAACCTCCATGACTCTGTAAGCGGAAGGTATGCAGTTGAAACCAACCCAATTACAGCGCCAGCAAGTAGACCGAACCCCTGCATTGCAAACACAGAGAGAACAAGTTTTCCACGGCTCTTGACGTTTGAGTATTCACTCATTATCGTTGCGCTTATCGGGTAGTCGCCGCCGATACCTATACCAAGTATGAACCTGGATATAATCAGCATTGACACATTTACGGAGAACGCTGATATTATTGCGAAGGCAACAAGTATGCTCATCTCCACTCCATAGGTGAATTTTCGACCCTTCCTGTCAGCTATCCTTCCAAATATTATCGCTCCCAGAAATGCACCAAACAGAGCAGCAGCTCCTATCATACCCGATACAAACGTGCTTGTAATCTCACTGCCAAAAACGGCCGCTGAAGTAATAATCGGGAGAGCAGTAGATATCACAAATAAGTCGTAAGCATCAGAAAAGAACCCCATGCCTGCAACAAATATGGCTTTTCCGTGAAACCTATTGACCTTGGTTTCATCTAGTTCCTTTAATAAACCATTTTCTCTTTCTCGTACCATTTTCTTGTCAAACCAACATTTACGTTGTAAATATTAATATTTATACAATATTCTATATATGTCTATATACTTTATTTTTAAGGCAAAAAATTGGAAGAGAATAAAATTGATCAGTCCCCAATAACAGGGA
>JAKATM010000052.1 GCA_021818765.1 Thermoplasmata archaeon
TCCGATCTTGAGTATGGGCTCGATGCAGGCTGGTTCATCAATAAGAAGAAGAACGGCTTTGAGCTGGCGGGTACCAAACTATTAGATGTGGAGGAAAGCAAAATACAAGAGCAGCTGGCTAAGTTGAACAATCTTCCAAAACATGAATTTCATGCCCTGACATCGCACCTTGACTACATAACGGAGATACAGGAGTGGCCATTGAACTATAAATGGTTCATAGCAGAATTTGCAATTGCCCTCATACCGTTTTTGGTTGTTTCATTTATACCTCGTTGATCATGCCATAAAATAGCAAGAAAGAAATTTGCTTGCTTTATCCTGCATGGTCGTAAGTTCATAAACAAGTTTTAAATCCCTTCTAAATGCTTATAACCGAAATATTCAAGAGTCTTCAGGGCGAGGGACCGTTCATAGGAATTCCAATGCTATTTGTGCGAACTAACAGGTGCAACCTTCGCTGCAAGTGGTGTGATTCTTCATATACTTTCTATGGCGGGCATGAAGTCCCGCTTGATGATCTTTTAGCTGAAGTAGCCAGCTCGGGGCTGGACTGGGTCTGCTTCACCGGAGGCGAACCGCTGTTGCAGCGGGAAGCGCTTGACTTTGTCCGCAAGGTATGCGAATCTGGAAAGAATGTATTGATCGAAACAAGCGGCTCTCTTCCCGTTAAGGACTATGCGGCAATAAAAAACTCCTTTATAGATATGGACATCAAGACACCTTCTTCCGGTGAAGATTCCTCACTGTACCAAGACAATCTTTTTGCCCTGAGAAAACAGGATTATGCCAAGTTTGTGATTTCTGATGAGAAAGATTACGAGTTTGCAAAGAACTATCTCCAAAAGCTTCCAGTGCCACTGCAAATCGTCTTCCAGCCAGTATGGGGCAAAGATCTGAAGTGGCTTGCTGAGAAGGTTCTGGCCGACAACCTTCCAGTGCGGGTATTGACGCAACTTCACAAGTTGATTTGGGGAGAGATCCCTGGCGTCTAGATGATTCAGCTGGGTTTCGATAGAATCTATCAGGATACACCCTCATGCGCTGAGAAATGAAACTCCCTGGATTCTTCCCAGTCCACTCGCTATTTCTTTCCATGTATTGCCGTTATTGGTCGAAGCATACACTTCTCCTGTGGTGGTTCCGAAATATACGCCTGGAATTTCCTGATCATCACTGGTTAGACTGTCCCTTAATACACAATTGTGAACTTTTCCCGGCAGCCCATTGGTTAGCTCTTTCCAGGACTTACCTTCGTCCTGCGATCGCATAACTGAAAGCTGACCCTGTATGCATGAGTTGTGTTTCAACTCGCACCCCGTCTGGTATGCTGGAACCGTGAATATTGTATCCTTCTTACCTTTCGTAACTGTGATTCCAAATCCATGCCGAGTCGCAGGGGAAGGGCTTATGTCTTCCCATTTCGATCCTGCATTCCTGCTTGAATAGACGCCACAGTGATTCTGCTGGTAAACGCTATCCCTTCTAGTAGGAGAAAGGGCGATCTTATGGGAACACATATGAACAGACTGCAGATGTTCTTTCTTAACTTCTGCAGCAGTCTTGCGCTCTTTGCCTTTTCCCTCTGCCTTAAAATCCGAAGTGCAACCGTCCCGGATTCCGGCACGCAGAGGCTCCCAATTTTCTCCATAATCGTTGGATCTGTAGGTGCCGTTTCCAGAAGCAATAAGATATAGCCTCCCCTTTTTTTGAGGATCAGACTTGATCGTATGAACAGTAAGCCCCGTGGTGCCGAATCCCCAGTCTATTCCCCAATCCTTCCTGTACGGAGCATTATAGAGACCGGTCATTTCCTCCCAAGATTTCCCGGAATTATCGGACCTGAAGAGATGGCCATATTGCGTCCCCGCATATACGGTGTCATCGGCATGAGCATCTTGTTCCACGGACCATACTTTGTTTACTGTCAGTCCCCTGCTGGATCTAGTCCATTTGCTGGAATCATCTGAAATGAAGATCCCGTCGGAAAGGGTCGATGCAAAAAGCCTGCCGGCAGGAGATGAGATCATATAGTTAACGCTTTCCCCTTTCATCAGTCTACGAGTTTTGTTCCATGATGATCTATCCTCTGAGGATAAAATATATGCGCCATCAACCGTCCCGACACCTAACCTGACCAGCTCGTTCTTCATATAATAGGAGCATGTATGTGCATAAAAATATTGGCATTCATGTGCTTGTCAGTCATGGTTAAGCAAACAGCGGAAAACACTGTTCCTGCTTAAAACCTAGCTGTAATTACCTTGGTTATCATTGATAAAAATAAGACCTTATATGTTTATTTGTGCACCTGATACGATCTCCTAAGCAAAAAAGGTTCATGCATTAGGCTATACCTTTTAATCGACTCCTTGATACAAGTATATGGACGAACCAAGCAGCATCACCGGACTCTTTTATTATCAGGGTGATTTCAGGCGCCTTGAAGTGGAGATTTCTGAAGGAAAAATATCCAAAATATCAAAGGCATTGGGAGACATAAAAATCACAGCACTCAGTGGTGCAATCCTTCCTGGATCCGTGGATCCACATGTGCATTTCAGGGATCCGGGTGAGACATGGAAGGAAGATTTCCACACGGGATCCATGGCAGCTGCATTCGGCGGAACTACAGCGGTCATAGATATGCCGAATAACAGGATACCGATAGATAATTATTCAAGTTATATGGATAAGCTCGGTACTGTAAGAAGCAAATCATATGCTGATTTTGGCCTTGCAAGCATGTTTACCGGGTCCAATAGCAGCATACTGCATAAAGAAAGCTCATTGATCAAAACATTCCTGGGAAATTCAACAAATTCTGTTACTGTCCAGGAAATTTCCGCTAAAGAGGCAGAGGCCTTGAAGGAATTAAAGGCTCCAAAAGTCTTCCACCTGGAAGATGGCAAGTGTCTCACTGATCATGCGGGGCATGAGGATTCTCTCCTGGATCATGATGCGCGCAGGCCTGTCGAGTGCGAACAAAAGGCGTTTTCCACTGTACGGGAATTGGATCTTGGAAAGAAGATAGCAGCACACTGCTCTTCATATTCTGATGACATGGAGAAGGGTTTTGATTATCTTGAGGTGACGCCTCATCACCTGCTCCTAAACGCTGGAATGAAGCTTGGATCAGAAGGCAAGGTCAATCCGCCATTGCGGTCAAGGGATGTTCAGGAAAAAGTTCTCAATGCTTTTGTTTCTGGTAAGTTCAGCTTCGTCGGATCGGATCATGCGCCGCATTCGGATGAGGACAAGGAGGAATTCGACCAGGCAAAATCAGGTATAATTGGAGTTGAGACACGCCTGCCTCTTATGGCGGCTCTTGTGAACAAGAAAGTGCTTTCCCTGGAAACATTTTTGAAGACAAACATCGTGAATGCTGCAGCGGCTTACGGTATAAAGAAAGGCAAGATAGAGATAGGGTATGATGCAGATTTCGTGGCAATTGATTTTTCCAACATGAAGAGGTTGAATGAAAACCGGTTGCACTCAAAGAGGACTGTATCACCATTCAACGGCTTTGATGTCGTGTTTCCCAGTGACGTCTACATAAGAGGAAGGAAAGTAATTGAAAAATATGAGTTGATAGATGATCCCAGCGGAGAATATATGCCCTTTCAACCATCATCTCAACCCTGAAAGTTAGAGCATTTTTTTGCATTATGTTGCAAGTTAATAAAGGGGTTAATGTCGGAAATGTCAATGGAAGACCAGGAGATGATGATTGACTTGGACAAGATGAATCTCAATGATATATCAAAGAGGAAATCACTCTGCATAAACAGGTTGAGACGTTTGCTAACTTTTGGTTTCTTCAGTAATGAGACACACCACTACTACACTTATTTTTTTGATGTCCTCTTCCGATTTCCATTTATCATACGTTTTTCAGCTAATTTTACCAGCTTCTTATGAAACGGAACAAGTATTCCATATTTTTCATTCAATTCTTTACATTTCAGTTCAAGAGATGCCTCCCAATTGTTACCTCTTTGATCTCTGTTTGACTGATCTATGCATTCATTTAGAATTATATCGTATTTTAGGCCAGATTTAGCAAGAATTGCCATGTCTTCCAAATCTCTATCTCTTTCAGTCATACCTTTAAGGAGAAACAAGTCTTCGTTCGACAATACGTGAACCGTAAGCTTTATGCCTGTATACCTTTTTCTAGCACGTTGTTTCATGGTACCCGTCAGAGCAAGCTTTTTTGCAACGTACTCAATAAATATCTCCCATCTAAATCCGTCAAGGTTTTCCAGGGCAGTTGCTGAGAGTTTCATGTATGGCTGTGATAAATCCTGAGGTTGCAAAAGAGTATACCCACATACTTCGAGGGAATCAGCTAAGATTTTGAGATCTTCTTTATTTTGTACTAATACGTCAATATCCCTTGTTCCAGATTTGAGATTATTTATTGCCATTACTGCACCTCCCAGCAAGTAAATATTAAGCTTCTCGCCAAGCATTTGATCTATTTTTAACAGTTCTTTGATGATGTACCATGGTTCAAAATTCGGGCGATCCTTGTTGATCATCTTATCCTAACTCCGTACAGGTCAGCCTGTTCTCGGAGATCTTTGGGATCTGGCAATGGCCATTTCCTTTTTTTACCTTCGCTCTTTATATAACTGATTAAATTCTTTGCCCTTTCCTTAAGATCATATTTTCGAGAATTTTCCAAAAACAATTTCAAATTAATTTCATTCTTATTCTTCAACATTAGCAGAATGGCGTACGTGTTTAACGTCTGGCTTTCTGGGTCTATAAGCAAAGTATGAAGAATTACATCCTCCAATGACAGCTTATCAAGCCCTGGTTTATAGTAAAAGTATGAATCTCGAGTAATATATTGAATTCCATAATTAGGTGAAGCTGTAAGGGCAGTAATGATAGCCCCATCTGGTAATTCTTTGGATTCATTCACCGAACGGTCCCTAATTTTGAAAAGACAATTGTAACCACTTCTCCATATTATGGCTGCATCTTCTGGAAGTTTCTCTGTAAGATGCTTCATGCTAACATAATCTGAATATTCTCTTAGAAAAGTTGATAGGTTTCTATTCCTTGCTGAATGTCCTTCCATTGAGTTGGTATACATCCCGTACATCGAAAGATTGCGAACTGCTCTCCATTTGGAAATGGATGACACGCCATCCTCGAAGCTGCTCTCTCCTGTTTCGTTTCTCATAAGTACTGCGATGTTGGAGTTTGAAAGTATATTTTCCCATGGAATGTATTGTTCAGTTTTGAAGATTTCAGAAAACGTAAAAGCATGGTTTCTGTCGGATATGTTAACGATTTTCTTCATACCTGTCCTTCTGGTCTCAACGATACCTTTCGCTTCAAGACCTTTCACAATATGAGATGTCGTACTTTCTGACTTATTCATTGAAATTGAAAGGTCGTGAACGGATAAGTTCCTGCGATTTGAGATAAATCTCCCAGCGAAAATCTCTCCTTTAGAAAAGGCAAATGCTAACATTTTTTCTTTCATAATAATATCATAAGTACAAATACATATAAAAGCATTATTGATTAATGAAATAGACCATAAAGTAAATTGAAATTTTACAAGAATTATATTTGCATTTTGAGGAACAGAAACTACTTATTCTAAGACGGTCAGTGATATATCGTGAGAAGCTGAATACGAGGCCAGCGCCATCAAGGACTTTTTGCTTGAATTCACTGTGTTTAAACCTTTGCGCCTGCTCAAGGTTATAATTTAATTAAGTATGTTTTACTAACAAAATTTCCATTTGTGGACCAGTACTTTCAAGGCTGGTATCACCCTTGATCTTAAATTTCATTATCCAGTCTAGACACAACACATTATTAACATACACAATATGTCAGCATGTTATCACCTAAGGTTACTGAGAGTTTCCTTGTTAGGTGAAAGAACTATAGCATGAGATGCGTCTACGTTCTGGATCTGTTCAGGGTTCATAATCAGCTCGTCACCCTTTCTAAGCGCTACCACCATGTTGCCTGATTTCTCTACCCATGACTTGAGTTCCTGGAAGGATTTGCCGATAAATTCGGGGCCCATCGCGATTTCACTAAATTTTATCTTTCCATTTGGCGAAAACAGCTCAGAAACTAACTTTGAGACCCCGGGGTTAATGACTGCATTTGAGATAAGCATTGAAGATACATTGCCCCTTATGACTACCTCATCCACTCCAAGCTCACGTGCATGTGGCTCGCTGCTGCGTTGTAAAAGCTCAGCTATTACATATACTTCTGGATTTGTCTTCTTGATTGTCAACGAGGCGACAAGAGTTTTTGCATCAACGGCCGCGGGATCTTCCGATTCACTCTTTCGATCGGGCAGTATGACGGCAACATCACATTTGTCGATTCCTGCCTTAAGAAGATCTTCAGCAACTAGGCTGGACCCAACAACAAATCGATGTTTGAATCCTCAAGTTTTGGCTTTGAGCCGCCTAAAAGGAGAACCGGGTGCCCCTCCTTGAGTATATCCTGTGCTATCTCTACAGCCTGGTCATTATAATTGCATATTACTACGTGCTTCTTCATTCTCGTCCTCGCCTGCCCAAGTTTTCTTGCCACGTGCAGATCAACAATTTCGATTCCCAGATTAGCAAGTACAAAGCCTATGCTTCCGATGCCTGCTATCATAATGAATATTGCGTTTAAACGCCCGAAGAATCCTACCACAGGGGTATCCCCATATCCCACTGTTGTGACGGTTTGCATTGTCCACCAGAGGCTTTCAAAGAGGGTGTGGATTCCGGAAGATGGGTTGTTATGTTGCAGGAGATATTCGGAAAATACGGCATATGTAAGAATTATGGCAACAACAAGGAATGATCTTACAAAACCAATTTTTACAACTTTCCTGAATCTTCTTATGAAGAATGGGAAGAGGGCCACGACATGTGAATACTATGACGAATAATAAATAACTTCTTCATGGACATGCAATAATTCTTGGCATAGAAGTATAAGGTAGGAAGAACAATTCACAGATACCTAATTCATAACGTATTTATTGAAAAAAGTAAAAATTAATGGAAAATAAAGATTAAAAAATGTTTCAGATCAGGACATATGGAACGTTTTCAATCTGCCATATTTGGTCATAGATCACCGATGCTGCATAGTTTGGCGGAGACGCATTGTATGCTAGAGCTTCAATGATATGTGTGTACGAACTCACTAGGGTAGAGTTCACAAGCGTCGCTGAATAATAGTACTTTGCAGTAAGGCTGTCGACGTTGGTCACCGAATTCACAAACCCCGCGTTCGGCCCAGTAAGTGTAAGGTTTTCTACGTTGAACGCGTCAGACACGGCGACGATATCTTCTGTCAAATGTTCACCTGTGCCGATCATGCCAGATGGATACTGTGTTTCGCTAAGCGTAGTTTCAATCCATCCCTGTTCCAGTATAGGAATTTCGGTGAGCGCATCAAGTACCATAGGATAACTGCCATTTGTTGTGCTTACTACAATGCTTGGAAATCCTAGATCCATGAGAAGTGGAAAGAGCGTTGACTTAAAGACCGTCTGGTTTGTGAACTGTCCGTTTACCATGTATGATGTGAAGTCCAGAGTGGATGTAGAAGATAGCTGAGTGATATTCTCCCAAACAAAATTTGCACTGTAATCCTGCGCGTTGAAGAAAGATTCACTATTGTTTGTATAGGCAAATATATAGCCGGTGCTCGTCGGTATGTATGATGAATAGGTATAGGAAGAGGCTGCAAATGTTGAGTAGTTGAGTCCCGATGAGCTAGCAGCTGTGAAACATTCCGGTGCAGTAAAGTTATAAGATACCATCTGTGCAGGACCTGCGGACGAACTTGTGTAAACAAGCAAATCAGCGGCAACCTGCCAGAAAGAGCTTGGATCTATCTTGTTCATGGTAACTGTGAGGTTGTGTGATCCTTCAAGCATACCCAGGGCTGCCGTTACGTTCACTTCATATGGCCTGTCATTTAGCGTATATACGCCAGTTATGGGCCTCCACTGGAACAGGTTGATTCCACCGGTGTTTATGTACGGGAATGGCAGGACATTTGCTATTGGTGTATTTCCTGATGTAACAACGATATTCTCAAATGGTGAATATGAAGGTTCATTTGCATACCAGAATTCGTCAGCTCCATACCCATAAACATATAGGAGAAGCTTGGCAGATATCGCATTTGTTGGTACAGTTATATTTGCACTCGACCTGTCATTTGCATAACCGATGGGCGTGGACAGTACCATATTTGGCTCTGGGGGCGCCATGTTTCCAGCAGCTACTGGGTAGAAGGAAATAGTAATGCTGTTTACGAAGCTGCCATTGATAATAGCCATAGGAGGATCGAAAAAGTAATAGACGCTTCCATGCAACAGCGAAGAGAACTGTGTAATGTTGTCTGCGACTGACCAGTTACCATACTCGGGCGATGTACCCGTAAATACAGTTACATTATCAATTGTCATCCAGTAAGATGAATCATAAACCTCTCCATTTGCTTCTCCTTTATATGTGATAACTATTGAGGCAAAATTTCCCGCTGGCGCCTGGAATGTTCCTTTTACAGTCGGGCACCAGTGAACAACGGTAAAGTTGCTGAAGAGGGTTATGTTAATCGGCGTTGTGTCGGGTAATTGAGGCGGGGGAGATGCCTGCACTGACGAATCATTTATTATCCCGTTATACGGATTTGTAACGTTCATGAAACCATTCAACGGTTCATAATCCCCGCCGTTAGCAATGAGTCCTTCATCATTATAGGGTGGTGCACCATAGAAGTTGTACCAATAGTTTCCGCCCTGGTAGGCGCCGCCGATAATGTTCCCAGACAAGGCATAGCCATTCACATAATTGACTACGCTTGCAGGTTGGGTTGGAACATTCCATGTATCGAGATAACAAGCGGATTCGCCAGTGTAAATGCTATAGTCCGGGCTATATGCTGGAGCAGTTGTTGTGAAGTTGTTATTGTATATTGTATCACCCGAACTGTACATAGAGAGAGCCAGGGGGACCCCATAGAGAGAAACATTGGCCATGGCGGATGAGTTAAGAAGCGTTGAAGCAACATTTGTAAATGTGTTTCCCCAGATCGTGTCGTTAGTGCCGCCAAAGACCAGCATGGAACTATCCATTGTCTGGAATGTGTTTGAACCTACCAGGTCATTCGAGGAATTCCAAAGCATTACGTTCGCATATGGGAATCCTGCACCATAAGGACTGAACCATCCTGTTATGAGCGATGAGTCCCAGAGGGATATGTTTGATGTGTCGTAAAGCCAGTAACCCATGTAATTTGTCGTTGGTAATTCAAAGAAGCTCAGGAAAGCATCAGTATACTGGGGCATCTGGAAGCTGAAGTCAGGCATTGCATTCATATCGAAGTGTGCGCTTGTATCTCGTATCATGACCCCTTCGAATACAGGGAATAGAAAATCGTTCACTTCACCGAAGAGTGGGTTTATTCCAGGATAGGCAGCATTTTCAGCTACATAAGGATAGCACACG
>JAKATM010000053.1 GCA_021818765.1 Thermoplasmata archaeon
TTGATTATATATATCGTTGCTTCGATCATTAGATCCGTTTTCTGAATTATTAGTAACAATTTGTTAAGTAGTCGTATCCCATTTACCTGATGTGCCAAAGCCACGAACTGAAGCACCGGGTTCACCTGGTATTGATCCGAGGTGGGCTAGAGGAGATAAGGATGGTGTTGGCACTGCATATACTCCTGCCTCCAAGATTTGGTTTACTCTGTGGAATGGGATTATCACAGAATTGTATTACCCATATGTGGACAAGCCTCAGATAAGGGAACTTCTGCTCACATATTCAGATGGGGCGACATTCTGCCATGACGAGATTCACGGAATGAAAATGAAGATTGACAGGCTGGGCAACACCAGTATGGGTTACAAGATAACCTGTGCTGAAAATGACGAGAGGTTCACTTTGGTGAAGGAGATCATAACAGATCATTACTCACCCACACTGCTTCTAAAGCTAAAAATAATTAAGGGAAGAAACTGGAACGACAATCTTGCTTTTTATCTGACATTATATCCACACATCGAGGGGGGAGGTAGCCGTAATCATGCTTATGTTCTCCGCCGTAATGGGTATAGCGTTCTTTTTGCTGAAAAAAACTCAACGTTTCTTGCGATGAGAGGCAATATTCCATTCCCAATTACAACAGTTGGCTATGTTGGAGACAGCGATGGGCACGCTGATCTTCTTTCCAACTTTCGCATCACAAGAGAATACGATAACGCTGCCAGTGGAAACGTATCCATGACGGCCAAAATTGAATTTGACTCCAACTTGGAGTTCGTGCTGGCTATATCATTTGGAAACAGCGAAGTTAGTGCTCTCTCTAGTTTAAGCCAGGCGCTTTCTGTAGCGTTTGAGAAGCAGGAGATGAAGTTTATCTCTGCCTGGGAGAAAAAAATAACCAATCTACTAGATCTATCTGCCTATTCCAGTGACAACGGTCTCCTTTATAAGTCATCATACTGCACGATAATGACGCACGAGGATAAGACAAATTATGGAGCAATTACGGCTTCCCTATCTGTACCATGGGGTGAAGTTTCTGACGACAGCAACCGTGGTGGATATCATATCGTATGGAGCAGGGATCTCTTTAATGCCGCAACGGGTCTTTTGGCTGCTGGTGACATGGAAACCCCTCTTAAGTCGCTTATTTATCTTGAAGCAAACCAGCTTGACAATGGAAGTTTCCAACAGAACTTTTGGATAAATGGTGAACCTTACTGGGTTGGGGTTCAACTTGACCAGACCGCTTATCCAATAATGCTTGCATATCGCCTCTCAAAAATGAATGCCTTAAGGCGATTTGACCCCACACCAATGGTCTATAAGGCTGCTGCTTTCCTTATAGCAACTGGGCCAGTTACTCAGCAGGAAAGATGGGAAGAGAACTCTGGATTTTCAACATCAACGATTGCAGCAAATATCACTGGCCTCATATGCGCGTCTTATTTTGCAAGGCTTGATAATAAACCAGAACTTGCAGATTTCTTTGCCTCGTTTGCAGATTTCCTTGAACGTAACCTCGAAAAGTGGACTGTTACCCACAATGGAACACTCTTAAGTGATGTGCAGACACATTATATCAGAATAAACCCTGCGGACTTTGAATCTGAATCTCCTAAAGAAGAGATCGAGGGAAAGATGATTTCCCTGAAGAATTTTCCACCTGGAGCTGAAAATATTTTTCCGGCTAATACAATTGTAAGCACTGGATTCCTTCACCTGGTTCGCTACGGAATAAGGCGGCCTGATGACCCCATAATTCTTAACTCGCTTAAGGTCATTGATAGAGTACTGAAAACAGACACTCCTTTTGGGCCAGTCTGGCATAGATATAACCATGATGCTTATGGTCAGACTACAGAAGGGTTGGGCTATGCTGGAACTGGTATCGGGAGGGGTTGGCCTATCCTCACTGGTGAACGTGGGCACTATGAGCTTGCTGCTGGCCATGATCCTTCTCCATACGTTAAGGCGCTTGAAAGCTTTGGTTCTGATACGATGATGATCCCGGAGCAGGTATGGGACATTACAGACATGCCTGAAAAGCATCTTTATCTAGGCAAAAAAACTGGTTCCGCAACCCCGCTTGTCTGGGCACATGCTGAATACATTAAGCTTCTAAGATCAATTAGAGAAGGTATCCCATTTGATCAGGTCGAAGAGGTCAGGAAACGCTATCTGGAGGACCGATCCCTATTGCTTAACTATGAGATTTGGAAAAAGAACAGGCAACTTAAGGAAGTTTCACCTTTGATCCCCATAAGATTTATCTTTGAACGCCCATTCCGGCTCCTCATAAATAGAGACGGCGGATTTGAACCAACTGCAGATAGTATAAACACAAACATCGGCCTCTATTATCTGGACTTTGATCCATCACCGTACAAAGATAGTTCATTTTCCTTTAAGATATCCTGGATTGACACCGGCCAGGTTGAAGATCCAGTGTTTTCAATTTCCGTTAAGACAAGAGAGGAAACGTTGGTTTCCAATGCTCACTAATTGCTTTTCATCTATTGATCCTAGAGCTACTTACTTAAAGAATGAATATTTCAAAGAAATTTCCCTCCAATGACTGGGATCAATGTTGAATTCCTTGCATATTTCTGGTACTTCCACTCCGTCCTTGAGCATCTTCCTAATCTTTCTTACAGTAAAAAATGACAAGTCCTGTTCTGCCATTTTTTCACCTCATATCCTGACTTTAACCGGCTATTTAACCTTTCATTTTCAAAATACTGCATAAAGTGATCTCGTGATTATTATTGACGTTGGTAATCCATGGTATGAGTGCCTAAGGCAAGCCCTTTGGACTGTTTTTCACTTACTAGTTATGTATCCTGGTCCCTGAAATGGATATATTGTTTTATTAGCTTTCATTGAGGAGAACAGTACAAGTTATTGCAGGAAGTATTATGATTAAAGCCACGAAAAACGCGACCGACACAACTGCAAAAATGATTGGTCCAATCATAGGAAGAGGAGGACCTGATCCACCCGCATAAATGCTTATACGATTAGTATAGGAGCAAGAAAGGCAAACCGTAGGTTAGGAAACTCATGCCAGCTTTTGCAGATCAGAACAAAGCCCTACATCCCTCGGTCTCTAATCTGATTCTTACAATAGCTACGCATAACAATATGTTAAACCTCTTGTCATTTGGTATCTAAGAGTAAAAGACACAAAAGAGTCACTTTGTGTAGTGTGTAATCAAGGTAAAATAACAACGCCCCGGCCGGGATTTGGACCCGAGTCACGGGCTCGACAGGCCCGTATGATAGGCCACTACACTACCGGGGCACGGCAAGGGTAATCAACCGGCTTTATTTAAACCTCAACATTTAGTGTGAATCACCGGTTATTTTTTCAACTTAGGTAATAATGTAAAAAGTACATTTTACAAATTCCCGTTAGTTATAACGTTAATTATTTTCTGTCCTGAATGGGTAAGTATTGAAGGGGACCAACTTCCCCCTTGTACATGGACCTTGGTCTGAACAGCCTGTTTTCATGAAGATATTCGAACGATCTGGCAAACCATCCTGATATTCTTGAGAGTGCAAATATAGGAGTAAATAGCCGAGGATCGAAACCAAGTGACTTGTAGACAATGCCAGAGTAGAAGTCAACATTGGGAAATATCCCTTTTGTACCTAGTTTCTTAATCATGACCGTTTCGACTTCCTCAGCTGTTTCAAATAGTTCGCTGTTACCTGTTTCAACAGCAAGTTTTTTTGCGTATTCCTTAAGTATCTTTGCTCTTGGATCATAAACTTTGTAGACTCTGTGACCAAAACCCATAATTTTCTCCTTTTTCTCAAGCATTTCTGATATAACTTTATCAGCGTTCTTTGGGGATCCTATTCTTTCCAGGGTCGCTAAAGCTTGTTCATTTGCTCCACCATGAAGAGGACCTTTTAAAGATGAAATTGCAGAAGTGATGGCAGAATACATATCCGAGAGGGTTGAAATGGTAACCATTGATGCAAAGGTCGACGCATTCATCCCATGATCGGCATGAAGAATTAGTGCAGTTCTGAAGACCTTTGTTTCGAATTCAGTTGGTTTCTTCCCAAAGCTCTCTTCTAGAAACCTAACTGTATAGTTCGGGTCATTAGACCTTACCATTGGTTTTCCCTGAAGAGCCCTATTGATTGCAGCTACGAGCGATGGAAATTTTCCCATTAATCTCAAACCCATTGCCTCTTGGGATGGTAGATCATATTTGTTACTATCCTTGTCCATTGAGCCAAGGTATGAAACTCCAGTCCTCAAAGCAGACATTGGATGTGAGGCTTTTGTGCATTCTTGCAAGACTTTGAAAAGGTGTTCATCAATCTTATTATCAGCATTAAGCCGTGCCGTGAATTTTTCAAATTCACCCTTAGTGGGTAGCTTTCCATACAGTAATAGGTATGATACCTCTTCAAAAGTAGAGGACTCGGCAAGTTCTTCAATATTGTATCCTCTGTATACAAGTCTGCCATTAATACCATCAACAAAGCCTATTCTGGTTTCAGCAGCAACTACGCCCTCAAGACCCCGGGCATAATCTGTATTTTGATTACCTGTTATCATTTCAATCCATATAGGATGTCCACTTTTCTATTATATCTTATCACGCATAGATTTGTTCTAGTTTTGTTGCATAAATTATCAAAGTGTTTTTATCAATTCTCCGAAGTATTTCCCAGGAGCTGTAACAATAAACATAACTGAGGCAAATACTAGACATACTCTATGAATGATAAATTATCACTTTAATCAATGGAGGGGTCTTGTGGTCAAGGGAAATATAAAAGCGTTGCAAGAGTGACTCACTTTTTAAAAAGAGTTCTGGAGCGTTTAAATGAGTATCAAAGAGCGATTGCCTATGACATTAAGAACGGGTATTTTCTATACAATTAATGCTAGAAACAACAAATATTGTCACAAGCTAGAGACTGGCAAAATTATATTATTAACCGGAATATATCTTTCGATATTTTCATGATTAGATTTGGAATAGCCGGTATACCTCTGACGAGCAAGGGAAGGACGTTTGTCGAGTCGGTGGAAGAGGTACACAACCTTGGGCTAAATTCACTGGAAGTTCAACTTTTGCGGGTAAACGTTCAGGAACGCCCGGCACTTGACTACGCAGGATATAGGCCAAAAGACGTCCAGGACTCAATAATTGTAAATATACTTCGCCAGGATGATGAAGGAAATTACAAATCAGTCGGCGTGGATACTTCCATTGATGAAAATGATATTGTGCAGGAACTTTTCTGGAACATGGCCAGAAACTACAGCGAAATAAAGGAGGGTGGCGATCTGGCAAAGGAACTTGATGTGACTCTGTCCCTGCACGCCCCTTATTATATGGATTTGCTAAATGGAGGCGATATAGCTGAGCGGTCAGCAAATCATTTGAGGTGGTCTTTGATAATCGCGAGGGGTATGGAAGCTAAAAGAGTCGTAACACATACAGGTTTTTACTCCCAATCAAAGAAGGAAAGTCTTGACAATGCTATTAAATTCTATTCTCAATTTTCCAAGGAATTTTCACATGACAAAGGGTTTCCGTTCATAGGAGTCGAAGCATCCGGAAAGGAAGAGATATTTGGATCTGTTTCAGACCTTACAGGGCTTTCCAAGAAAGTACCAGGAATAGAGCCTATTCTTAATTTTGCCCATATTCATTCGCTGCAGGGAGGTTCACTTATCGAAGTAAGGGACTTTGAATCAATTATAGAGACGTTTTCAAAATACAAGAAGGATGATCTATATACCGAGTTTTCGGGTGTCGAATATGAAGGACACAACGAGGTAAAACTTACCGCAATCAAGCATGGTGACCTGAAATTTGAGACCCTCAGTGAAGTTCTGGCAGATATGACAGATGATGTTACAATAATCTCCAGTTCGCCGCTTCTTGAGCATGATTCTCAATACATGAATATTATTCTGCTCAGGACAATAGGCAAGAAACTTCAGAAAAAGGAGGCAAAAAAGAATGACGTCGAGGTGGAACGAGTGACGAGATCATATCCGGTAAAGAAAGGTGTGAAAATAGATGTTGATAGCATACTTGCGACAACCAGAAAGGTCACAAGATCAGGCACGGTCTCAAAGGATCATGTTATAGCCAAGATACCGGGACTGGAGAGGGTTGAACTTTGGGGCGAAGGCAAGGCGCTGATGTGCGAAACTACAACGGAGAAAAATCCAGAGAATTATGAGACTGCAATCAAGAAATTTAATGAACTGATTGAGGCTCTAACCGGCTATAATGCGAAGGAGCGAAAGAAGATAGTGAGCAAGGTTCCAAAGTAAGAAGCACAAGGGAAGGAACATATTGCTTGGCATTGAAAGCCGCCGGATGAATGGCAGCGAAACTTTGGCTTTCCCCACCATAGGCATTGTTTTATTGGGAGGGATTTCAGATCCCGCAAGGAGGTATCCACTCCATAATTCCGCAGGAATTGCATATACTTCAGAAGATCAGGATATTTATACCAGGACCAAGTTATTTTACTCAACTGAGCAATCTATAACGATCAATGGAAAAAGAGTGGATCCTGATGACCCCAGGACACCACTCCACATTCTTTCCAAGTACGCTTCTAACAGCGGAGGCCAAAAAGGAAAGCTTTCAGTGTATTCGGAGAATAGAGGCATAATAAGTGGAAGCTCAGACGCCGGAGCAGCAGCACTCGCAAGAGCAGCGGAGGAGATGTTTTGCATAAATGACATGAGGATGCTTGAAAATGATTTTCGCTCGATTTCCGAAAGTGTTGGAAGGAGCCTTCTGGGGGGTCTTACAGTAACTGAACTGGTTGATGGCATTCCGCTTACTACCAGGTTGCTGGGGCCAGAAGATTTTGATAATTATGTGATAGTTGCATTCATGTTCAGCGCAGATCGCAATCCCTCCGACACTATACATAGGAATGTTGTAAAGAGTCCAAATTATGCTCAGAGGATAAATTCAACTGCAAAAAAATGCCTTATCTTGAAAGAACTTGCTGCCAAAAAGGACATTAAGGGGATATACGAGCTTGCCATGGGCGATACTGAGGAATATCATGCCTTACTGGAGTCGGTTGAAGTCAAAGTGATAACCAGTCAAATGCGAGCCCTGGTCCAAAAGCTGAAAGAAGAGCGCGACAACTTCTGGAGATCCTACATAGTGACGGGGGGAACAAATGTTTTTGTTGTCGCTGAAAAGAAATATGCAGCCGAACTACAGGAATTGGCCCGTTCTCTTAACATACAATCTAAGAGGTTAAAAGTCGCTGGCGCTGCCAGAGTTTACATGAACTTCTAGACAACTGCACTCAATTTGACATTTCTTATCGACATACATAAGAAAGACTTAAATTAAGGATTTCAATTACTTGCTAGAATGGCAGACAAAAAGGATTCTGGATTCCAGTCTGGAGCAGGTCTTATTAGGTACTTCGACGAAGAGGAGATAAACGGTCCTTCCATTCATCCTGTTGTTGTCATTGCAATTGCGGTTGTTCTCGCTATTGTTGTGGAGCTTTTCAAAGTATTTTGGCCGATATCACCATAGAAAAGTAAATTGATCATTGTCCTCTCGCTTTAGGTAGTTATTGTAGCTTCAGTTTTTACAGGTTCTGAAGGATAAACTATGCAAAACAATAAATGATTATCTTTAATCACGATCGAAAGCTCCGGTGGTGTAGCACGGTCAAGCATTAGGGACTCTCAATCCCCCGACTCGGGTCCAAATCCCGACCGGAGCAAATTTCATAAAGGTCAATTCTTCATATTTTCCGGCTAATTAAATTGTGAATATGAGTATATTATGCATGAATAAAGGATCCTCATGTTGTCCTTGGACACCAATCACGCCTAGTCAAAAATCTCAAAACAAATAAATTACCACGTATTGAATAATCCCCACATCTAAAATACAATAATACATCAATAGGTCAAACGGAGTTATAATTCACATATCAAATGTCGAGATACCATATTAAATCAATGCAAACCACTCAGGGCGTTAAAAAAGCTGCAATAAACCTGCCCTAGTAATTGAAATCGCTAGAATCAAAGATTGCTGCAAAAAATGGTAAGCGTTCCGGGAGAGTTTGACTATTTATATGATTATATTTCAATTGGTTATCTGACTCGTCGCCATATCGCAGTCAAATCAGATTCCAAGACATCCTGCGTGATGCCTTTTCTTTGTCAGGAAAAGGTAGAGAAAAGAGTTTCTTAGATTATCGATCTCAAATGTCGTTTATGATTCGCTCTTTCTAATTTCGCCCAGAGCTTCCCTGTCTCTGCAATAAAGATAGGGTGCCAGATCAAGCGAAGGAGGTGATTTTTCGAGTGTTCGCCTGTAAACCTGCCTGAGGTTCTTGTCAACTTCATCACAATATGCCTTCCAGGTTACTCCGAGCGATTCAACATACTTTTTCTCGATTCCCGTGGCCACTTCATGGGCATATGGATACTCATAGTCTTCATCGGCCATCCATTTTTCCGGGAGCTCGTGATGGAGACCGATTGTCTTCCTGATATCTATGTCCTTGCCCTGGATCTTTAGAATAGGAGGAAAGTGCTCGTCAAGATAAACTGTCTTACCATCAAGGGAATAGCCACCTGTATATTTTATATCATATCCTGTGCTCACGGTTACGTCGCTACCCTTCTTTACTGCGAGCACCTGGCCAATAATTTCCTTCCCTAGGAAGCAGTTCTTCCCGTCGCTTTGAACCTTGGTATGATCGGTGACATCTTTACTGGCCGAAACCTTGATGAATGTTGGCTCCTTGTAATCTATCGCCATAATTAGTATCTCCTTTTTGTTTTCAGCCTTTTTGTCCACCCTAGACACAACTTCAAATTCCTGCATATATATTCAATGCAATCATCACTATTGAAATTATCTTTTTCCAATCTATTATATAGATAAAAGCTAGGAACTGGTCGATACTGTGATGAATTATTATGAATCTTTAGTGCTCTAAATGTGCACTTACTAATAATATACAGTGGAATTTCCACAGTATCCGTCTCGGAAATAGTTTCCATTGATTACCGTGACTGTCTCAGCATTTGATATTGGAAGAAAGGAGATAGTACGTATCATCGAAAAGGGCAACGACCAATAAAATCCTTGTCCCTAAATTGCCCATTTTATGTTCTGTGGCACTTGTAAATATCTTAGCATCTAATTCCAGTATATACAAGATACGTTGTAACAGAATCCTCTAGGGGTTGGCTCAGGCCCATTACTTCAAACGTGAAAGTTATGGTCAGGTTTTTTACCATGTTCCCAAGGCTGTTTAACAT
>JAKATM010000054.1 GCA_021818765.1 Thermoplasmata archaeon
TTGTGCAGCGTGGAAAGGCTTTCAATTCCGGGTCCCAGAATGATTTTAACCTTTTCGGAAAGATTAGCTCTCTCAATGTTCCTTCTTGACACCTCGGCATGCTTCTGGTTTATCTCCAGGGATATCAATTCCCCATCTTCAGGTAATGAACGAGCTAGCCATATTGTACTATACGCCCCAAGGGTGCCCATCTCCAGGATCCTCTTGGCAGATATAGACCTGGCAAGGATGTGAAGCATTTTTCCTAATGGAGGGGAGACATTTATTTTTGGAAGGTCTGCCTCCTCGCTGTCTCTCAGGGCTGACAGCAGGGCATGATCTTGATCAATTATCAACTTGTCCAGGTAATCATCAACCTTATTCCAAATCTCTTCAGACATCTTGTTTCATTATGCAATATGATTGAATAACTTTGCTAATTTTTTTTAGTATATCCATACAAGGTTCTCCTCAAAGACTGCAAAGAAGATCAACTGGGCCTTATAACGGAAAAAGAATGCCTTCTGCTCATATCTGTTCCGAATTGATTTTTTACCAGGAATTAATAATAAATATGCTATTAAGAATAGATGCGTTCAGTGATCTCCAATGAGCAAGATTGTAGTTTTTGACTTTGATGGAACAGTTATACTTGGAGATCAACCGTATTATCGCTGTGCGGAAATAATTTCAAGGCAGCTTACTTCTTCTTATGCGGACACTTTCCTCTCGAAAGTGAAGGCCGCCCTCACGCATTCCATGCCTTTCCCTGGTGAGGATGGGTGGAGTATGCTCTACAACCTTTCCAGCGATCACATAACAAGGGATGAGTTCTCCGCTGCATTCCATCTGACAAGAAGGGAAATGCTGGAAGACGAGAAAATGACCTACATGCCGGAAGCAGTGAAGGCTCTTCTCGAAAGTGTCAGGCAAAGTGCCATTCTTGTTCTTGCCTCTAATTCCCCGGCAGCTTATGTGGAACCCGTCGTGAGGCGATACTCACTTGATAATTATTTCAGGCACATCATGCCAGGTGCAGCAAAGCCAGCTGGATTTGAGCCAATGGTCAGGCAGGTCATTGAAAATGAAAAACTAGGTCGGGGCTACAGGGTGCTCAGCGTCGGCGATCACTACACAAATGATATTATGCCTGCTGTAAAACTTGGTTGGGATGGGGCGTATGTTAATCCATATAAACTGGACAAAAGAGGGTCAACGGTTTCTGGCGGAAGTATTGAGGAACTTTCTCCGTGGATCGTTGAATGGACCATGAAGTGAGATTCAGGCGGGGCTTTCCAGGCCCTCTTCCTCGATTGGAATCCTGTTTCCGTCCCTGAAGAGCATTACCTTTGTGAGATCAATAAATATTCCGACTTCAGCGTTCTCTTTGATGCCGTTTATGTTGTCCGTTCTGACCCTGAGACGGGTTCCTGCAAAATCGAGGGTCAAAATGTACTGGTAGCCAAGGTACTGTATGTTGATGACCTTTCCGATCATATCCGTATTTGCCTTATCGGAAGAAATGGAAATATCCTGTATCCTGACACCAAGAGCGTCAAAATCCTTCTTTATGCCCAGATCAGGCAGTACTTCGGAAGAAATCAGGTTGATGCCGCCGAGGAAAGATGCTGCGAAGAGTGTTTTTGGCTTGGAGTAAATTTCAGACGGAGTACCTGACTGTATTACCATTGCCTTGTTCAGTATAACGATCTGGTCACCGAGCGCCATGGCCTCTTCCTGGTCATGCGTAACATGAATGGCCGTTATTCCCAGCTTCCTCTGCGTCTCCTTCAGGTAGTCCCGGAGGTCGATCCTGACTCTTGCATCCAGGTTTGAAAGCGGCTCATCCATAAGCAATATCGCAGGTTTCTTGATCAAGGCCCTTGCGAGTGCCACACGCTGCTGCTGTCCTCCGCTCAGCTGCTTGGGATACTTGTTCTCCTGGCCTTCAAGCTCCATTACGTCCAGGAGTTCATGCACATGCGTCCTGATGTAATCGTTTGTGTAGCGTTCCACTGTCATAGGCATGGCTATATTCTCATAAACAGAGAGATGAGGGTACAGGGCATAATTCTGGAAAACGAGGCCCACGCTTCTTTTCCAGGAAGGCAATGCGGTAACATCATTTCCTCCAATAACGACCCTTCCTGTGTCAGGGCTCTCAAGTCCTGCCGCAATACGGAGCAGTGTCGTCTTTCCTGAACCCGAAGGGCCGAGTATAACTGCATAAGTTTTCTGATCAAGTTCCATACTGTCAAGGGAAAGCGCCAGGAACTTGCCGAATGTTTTCCTTATATTGTGCATCTCAAATTGGGAACTCATCCTACAGTACCTCCAACTCTCCATAGCTTATCTATTCTTTTCCTTGCAAAGTATATCAACAGGATCGAAGGTACCAGGCTGATTACGCTGGCGGCAGAGAGTTCACCATAGTTGAATGCCTCATGACCAATTGTGCCGCCAATGAAGATGGTTATAGTCTGCGCCCCGCTGGGAAACAGGAAGCTCATGTTGAAGGGTGTGTATGCAAATGCAAGCGGGAATATAAGGGCGCCCCACGCTATAATGAACGCATATAGCAGAGTGACAGAGATGCCGTCTCCGCTCAACCTCAAAATTACCCTGTAAAAAGCACCGTATACGCTCATGCCATCCATATTTGCAGCCTCGTCTAGATGTTTCGGGAATGTTGAGTAGAAATTGTAAAGCATCCATATCGTGATAGGCATGACAAAGACGGGATATGATATGATGAGCCCAAGCCAGCTGTTCAGGAGTCCGACAGACTTTATGATTCCAATCATCGGTATCATGAAGATCACAGTTGGAAGAGAATAGATGAAAAGAATAAGCGCTATGAACTTTAAACCTCCAGTTCTGTGCCTGGATATAGAATAAGCTGCCGGAGCACCTATAAAGAATACCAGAAACGAGGTCCCTAGCGACACTATCAGGCTTGTGATAAAGTATGGCTCGCCAAGCGTGATGCTTTTGAAGTATCCCGAGAGAGTTACAATCGAAGGAATGACCACCGGTGGAATGGCAATGATCTCACCTAATGTCTTGAAAGATTCAAGAACAAGCCATGAGAATGGCAGCAGTATGAACACAAGATAGAGTATTGTGAAGAACCATGCCACTGCCCTGGGCAATTCCCTGTTCGGCATGAATTTGAACCTGATCTTCCTGGATTTTGCCGAATCCCTTAAGGAGAGCCTGACGAATAGAATGGCAATCGCAGTTGAGACTACTGTCATGATGGTCATCAGGACGGCCGCCTGTCCCTGTCCGACTACACCGCCTGTTTCGTACAGGCTGTATGCAAGATATGATATATCCATTATTGCGAAAGGAGAAGATGATGATAGTGCAACATAGATCGGATCGAATGTGAACGAACCGAATATAACCATTAAAACGGTTGCAGAAAGCAGGCTTGGCTTAATGTACGGCAGATCTACCTGGAAAAGCTTTCTCATGCCTATAAGGCCATCCATGTGTGCTGCCTCCTCAATATGCGGAGGTATTGCCTTCATGCCAGAATATAGTATAAGGGTCGCAAGAGGGAGACTCGTCCAGATATCAATGAGCACAATACTCCATGGCGACGTGAAGAGATCCACCTTCGCTATATAGTACATGAAGCCGTTTGTAGGGTTAAGCATGAAAACCCACATCACAGCCGCCGTAACAAGTGGGATGAAGGAGGAGAGGAGTACGATCGGAAGAAGATATGGTTTGTTGAGCCTCTTCAGGAATGTCGCGAGCGGTATTGCAAGCAGTATATCTATAAATGGAACCGCCAGCGTGTACAGGAACGTATTGTAGAAAATCTGTGTCAGCCCGTATATCTTGAATGCATTAATGTAGTTGGAAAGACCCCAGACTATTGCACCATGAATATTTGGACTCTGGAATGTAAGTATAAAATTCTGTAGCATTGGATATATTGCGAAAATTAAGAAATAAATTAGGGCAGGCAGGACAAGGATGGTTGCCTGCCGCTTATTTGGTGATTTCATACAACATCGGTTAGAGAACGATGTTGTCGTTTGTCAATGTCTGTGTCCATTGCGAAGCAGCATTGTTCAGGGCTGCTGGAGCTGTTGTAGTACCCTCAAGATAGTCAAGTACCTGTGTGTTGAAGTCCGGTATCAGTGTGCTGAAGAGAGGTGATACCTGGCCAACAACGGCTGCATAGCCCGGGTTGAGATGTATAGTCGCAGAGTAGTTGACAAAGCTTCTGACCCAGCCAAATCCAGGATCCGACTCTGCAACCTGCAGACCGTTTGCGCTTCCAGGAAGGAATGAGAAATCAGTTATTCCAAGTCCGTACTGAGCTGACGAAGTCGCAAAGTTCAGGAAGTCAACCGCAAGCGTCAGGTTTGGAGAGTGCGGGTTGACCCCAAGCAAGGTGGGCGAATATCCGGTGTATCCACCGGGAAGCAGCGAAACATTGTAGTTTCCGGCGACTTTAGACTGAGAGCTGTTTGAGTAGTCGGGGAAGAAACTTGACCATGCTATGCCCATAGCGTAGTGCCCGGTCTCATAGTATGTCAGCTGCTCACTGTATCCTACAGGGCTAACTGAAACAGAAGGCTCATACTGTGTCAGGTTCTTGTACATTTCGAGGGCTTGAACCCCTGCGCTATTATTGTATGAAACAACATAGTGCCCGCTCTTGTTTCCAAAGTATGTCCAGTAGTTAGGGGAAGAGTTTGCAGGAACGCCTGTTGACGGATCTGACGAAAGATATGGGTATGCAAGGTTATAGAATCCATCTATTATTGAGTGCGCTGCGTGATCCGGGAAGAGAAGTGCATAATTATTGTTAGTGCCGTTGAAGGTTGTGCTTGTATTGATGAAGGAAGCAGCATCCTGAAGTGCAGTCCAGTTCTGGTATGTCCTTGGGTTGAAGCTGAAATGATACTTGTCGTAAAAAGCGGTCTGTAGGGTTGTGTTGCCAAAAATGCTCTTCTGGTAGACCAGCATATAGCCGATAACCGTGTGAATGGGCACTCCGATAGTGCTCAGGATTGTTCCGTTAGGTGCGATCCTGTAACCACCTGAAAACATGTTCCCGGCTATCTGGTTTGACAGATCTATAACGCCATTTCCACCTGTGGAGCTCGTTGGAAGATTATAGAGATAAGATCCAAGTGTTGGGGCCTGCGATGCATAATACATCATTATGTTGGGGGTACTGGAGGCACCCTTAAGAGCGCTCTCCTCTGATGTAAGAAGGTCAGAATAACCCTCGGTTGTTATCTGCACAGTAACATTTGGGTTAGCTTTCTCGAAGTTTTTGGCAACCATTGACAGGTACTGTTCGGTCATACTCCCGCTGCCAACTTCTACGACAAGAGTCTGCTGCTTACTGGTTGTTGTACTGTGGTGCTGCAGCTCTATTATGGAAACGCCAGCGGCTATCACAACGATTACAATTACTACTGCAATTATAGCAGGCAGTCTGCTTTTTTTCTTGATCCCATCCGGGACTGGACTATTATCCATGGATAGTGAACGTAATAGGTGATTAATTATTCTTCTCTATAGAAGATGTGGAAACAATTTTAATATATAGAAGATATTCTTCTTTTTCGGATTATTTACCTGCAAATGCAATCGATTTCTCTGGAATCGGCTTTTTTTCTATTTCAGGCACGCAAATAATTCCATAATTCCTTATTTTTCTTAGGTGCTGGTACGGTACATGTTCAGAATGATGTCAGACTCCTGCTTATCTATATGTTTGCAATATCGCCCGGATTTGAAAATTGGCAAATACATCCAGGCAGGTCTACCGGGAACTACTGTCGAACAGGGCTGTCTCAGTTCTGGCAATAACACAGCTAGTGAGAACTCTGGGCAGGTCACAGGTCTGGATATTCATACCAGTCTACCTCTTACTCATAAGGCATGTCCAGTACTTTGACATTGGGCTCCTGTTTTTCAGCACAGCCATGATTTCCCTGCCGGTGAGCATATTCGGCGGCAATATGCTGGACCGTCTGGGCAGGCGGCGAGTCGGAATAATTATGCCGCCTATCCTGGTATTCGTCTTTTCTGCACTTTCGGTTTCGGTGTTCCTGGGACTTCCACTGATAGTCATTTTTGCATCATTTGTTGCAATAGAACCTTTGGTTACGATTCAGGGCATCGTTGATAATGTTCTTGTAACCGATATAGTTGAGGACACGAAGAGGAATGATGCGTTCAGTTTGCTTAGAATTGCCGCAAACCTTGGCTTCTCGATTGGGCCGGCAATGGGTGGATACCTAGCCTACCTGAATTACGGGTTTGTGTTTATGGCTCCGGCAATAATTTCCGTGCTGGATTTCGTACTTTTCTACAAGTACATTCAGGAGCCGGTTCACAAGTCATCTGTCTCAGGAAAATTTTCCTTTCCTACAAAAGATACCAAGTTCATCATAGTGTGCGTATTGCTAGCAATGATATGGTTTGTAACCGGTCAGTGGGGCACAACACTTACGCTTTTCTGGACAAACTTTGATCACTTGACTAACAGGTTCATTGGCATTCTCTATGGCCTGAACGGCGTCTTCGTCGTAACAATGCAGATCCCGACCAACTGGATGTTCAGGAAAGTTAGTGATCATCTCCGAATAGCGATCGGAGGTTTAGTTTACTCATTCAGCTTCCTTGCCCTGGCTTTCTTCTCTGGAACGTATTTCCTGATACTTGATGTTTTCTTCATCACAATGGGGGAGAACATTATCAGCCCCGTTGCTTTCTCCATGATAGGCAAGATTGCTCCTCCTGATAAAAGAGGCCAGTATTTCGGTGCCTTCCAGATGATAGTTGGTTTTGCAGTGCCTTTCGCACCGCTGATGGGAACGTACCTTTTAGGCTATTATTCAAATCAGGCGGTCTCCTTCTGGGGCATCATAGCATCCATAGGCGTAACTATCTCGCTTATGGTGTTCGCCTATGGAAGGGGAAAGATGTCTCAACCCTCCGCCCCTAGGGAGAGTTAACGGTTCTTTTTCTCTTCTTGGTGCTCTGGTCATGATAGGAAAAGAATATGCCCACAGAGATCAAGACAAATCCGATATATGCAAAGATACTGCTACTTTCTGACAGTATCAGATAGCTGAAAACCAATGATATTGCAGGTACTGCAAAGAAATAGGATGAGATTTCCGAGACGTCGTACTTCCTGTAAAGATGGAAAAATATAAGGTAAGCAAGCGACGTTCCTGGAAGTCCAAGTATAAGAGCCAGTAATATGAGTTCGACGCTCGGGTGAAAGAGGCCAGATGGATCCGTGAAAAGTGCAATTACAAGGATAACAGGTACAGAATAAAGTAACTGAAGGGAGTTATACGTTGAAGGGCTTGTGCCCGCGAGGTATTTCTTGAAGTATACCGTTCCAAGCGCCCAGAAAATTGCGCTCAGGAGCAGCAGTACAACTCCTATAGCAGAAGAGATAGAAATCTGGTGCACAAATATCATGATCACGCCAGAAAATCCAAGGATTGCCGCCACTGTTTTGGTAAGTGTAAGCGAGTCGCCAAGAAAGAAAACTGAGAAGACGATTGCAAATATTGGGAAACTGTATACTATGATAGAGGACAGAGAAGCTGGTTCCAGCTGTTCTCCAAGGAACCAGAAGCTCATAAACAGAGAAACGTTCAGCATGCTTGCAACAAGGATCTTAAGGTGCGTCCGCAGGTCCCTGGGTATTCTTATTCTTGTGGAAAATATCAAGAACGAGGTTGCCGCACCGATAAGTATCCGGAAGAAAAGTATGGGGAAAGGACCATCGATCCCAAGTGCAATCTTAAGAACGGGATAATTCAGCCCCCAGAATGAAGCCATAGCAAGGAATGATGCAATATCGAGGTTTCTTCCGTTCACTTTCCGGTGATGCTTATGGAATATGTCAGCTTATCGTACTCACCTGGTAGCTGAAATTCGTCATTGGGTCAGAACAAGTTCTTAAGAACACTTCAAGCACCGTATAAAAGTAAGTTCAGCAATGTGTTACGGTAAAACAAGAATTATAACATAGCGCCGTATATAGGAAATGTTAAGATGATACTGTTATCTGCAAGAGAGCCCACATCACTCCACAGTGAACTTGCCAAGGCGTTTGGTGCCAGCATTGGTACGGTTGAATCGAGGTATTTTCCTGACGGTGAATTGTATCTAAGAATAATGGATGATCTGAAAGGACAGGATGTTCTGGTTGTTCAGAATACCCGGACTGAACATGACTTCCTATCTCTTCTGATGCTTCTGGAGGCTGCAAGGGCACTCGAACCAGCAAGGCTGGATCTTCTTGTTCCCTATTTTGGATATGCCAGGCAGCATATGCGATACAATATAGGGGAGCCAATTTCATCAAAGGTGATTGTAGATGCCATATCGCCTTACGTGGATGCAATGTTTTGCGTGGACATACATGATGAAGAGACACTGGAATATTCTTCCAAGCCCTTTAACAATATACATATAACCCAATCCATTCTCAATCACTATAAGAACTCAGATATCAGTTATGTGATATCGCCCGACGATGGCGGCTATGAACGTGTCAAGACCGTGGCAAATCTCCTTGGCGCCGTTCCACTTCACCTTGACAAGAAGAGGGAAAGCGATTCTGTTGTCAAGGTTGTGATGAACGAGGTAGCAGATATTTACGGGAAAAATGTTCTACTGCTTGATGACGTAATATCGACAGGAGGAACGATACTCCAGTCGCTTGATCTTCTTAAGAGGAGGAAGGTTAGCAGCCTGTACGTATGTGCCGTGCATGGAATATTTGCAAACAAGTCTGATGAAACCATATCGTTCTCATGCAGCGGACTCTCCGTATCAAATACAATAAACACGAAATACAGCACTATTGACATTTCAGAAGAGGTAGCTAAAAAGATCAAGGAAGTGATTAAATGAACGGACTTAGAGACTGCAGGGAACATGGATCATTTAGAGGTGAAACTTGTCCAGTTTGCGGATCACCAGGCAAACTTCTGATGGATGACCGTGAACTTGACTCGTTCGGGAAAACGATGGCGGGACTGCTCAGGCATTTCCCTGAAAGATACGGCATCAAACTGGATGATCATGGCTGGACCAAGATTTATCCGCTTGTTCCTGCGATAAAGGCAGAGAAGAGGCACTATGGATGGCTGACGGCACATCACATAGAGGCTTTTGTCAGGACTGAGCCAAAG
>JAKATM010000055.1 GCA_021818765.1 Thermoplasmata archaeon
GGGCGGGGCCCCTGTGGATACTATCTTCATGAAGTTTGGCATCAACAAGGCGCATCTTGAGCCCGTAGACCTTTTCGTTTGCCAGAGGCCCACGATTTATAACCTCAACAAATGCATCGATCAAAAGTTCCATTGTTTCATCAAGATACTGGATACCTTTTGTTACATCAACCATGATATTCATGCCTTCAACAGCCTCGAGCCCTCTTGCTTCATCTCTGGGGAGACCCGCGTTTTGTAAAAGTTCAATGATTCCCTTTCGATCCTTGAATTTTGAACCCTGCGGAATCTTGCCTTCTTTTATGAGGTCAATGATACTTTCCTCAAGCGGTTCTACTTCGAAATAAAACCTGTTATGCTTGTTCGGAGACTTTCCTTCAAAAGGACCTCCTTTCCTAGCAACAGTTTCCCTGTAAACCACAAGCGGTTCCGAGGTTGTAACTTCTACCTTGTAATCGTTCTTTATTCTATAAAGCGTGATTTCAAGGTGAAGTTCGCCCATTCCAGAGATTAGGTGTTCACCCGTCTCCTGATTTATATCTATCTGGATCGAGGGATCAGCCTTTGATACATTTCTCAGGACATCAATTAGCTTAGGCAGATCTGAAGTGTGCTTAGCCTCTATTGCCAATGTAACGACAGGGTCTGTGTAGTGAACCATCGGTTCAAAAGGATCAAGATCCTGAATGGATGATACCGTTGATCCTGCTATTGCACCTTTAAGGCCGATGATAGCTGCAATGTTTCCCGCGGCAATCTCATCAACTTGGATCCTGTCCGGACCGACCATCATTGAAAGTACCTGCACCTTGCTTTTTACAGATCCAGTCCTGGAGACATATACCTCTGTTGATTTCCTGATTGTTCCGCTGAATACACGACCTACGGCTATTTCTCCGGCATGCGGGTCGATGATCATTTTCGTGATCATCATTGTAACTGGCCCATGAAAGTCGCAATAAAGCATAGCCTTGCCTACATCAGATTCCGGGTCGCCCCTCCATATCTGGGGAATCCTGTATTTCTGGGCCACCCTTGGATTAGGAAGATGCCTTATAACCATGTCCAGTACTGTTTTATGAAGCGGGGATTTCTTTGCTAGCTCTTTCTGCTTGCCCCCTGCGACAAGATCAACCACTTCCTTGAATGTAGTTTTGTTTGCCTGCATTGAATGAACAGAAATGGCCCAGTTATTGAAAGCTGACCCGAAAGCCACCTTGCCAGCCTGTACGCTCAGAGACCATTCATTCTTGAATTCGTCCGCAGCATATTTTGTTATAAGCTTGTTTACGTCCACGATAACTTTCTGGAACCTCTTCTGCATCTCCTCAGAGTTGAGCTTCAGCTCGTTTATGAGCCGGTCAACTTTGTTTATGAAGAGAACTGGCTTAACTCTTTCCCGTAAGGCCTGCCTCACGACTGTTTCAGTCTGGGGCATAACGCCCTCCACCGAGTCCACAACTATAACTGCGCCATCAACTGCCCTCATGGCTCTTGTTACGTCTCCCCCGAAGTCGACATGGCCCGGGGTATCTATCAGGTTTATCAGGAAATCCTTATTATCGAGAGTGTGGACCATCGATGCAACTGCTGCATTGATCGTTATTCCTCTGGCCTGTTCCTGCTCATCAAAATCCAGCATAAGCTGTTTGCCTGCAAGTTCTTCGCTCATCATGCCTGCACCAGCGATCAGGTTGTCGCTGAGTGTAGTTTTCCCATGATCAATATGGGCTGCAATACCTATGTTCCTGATGAATTCAGGATTTTCGACGATACTTTTGGCTTTATCTATATTTTCCTCTTTTCGACCCATAAAATCACGAAAACAATTAGCTCTTGATCTGGATTTCTATCTGGACTCCATCTGGAATAGGAATTCTCATCAACTGCCTCAGAGTCCTTTCATCTGCGTCAACATCAATCAGCCTCTTGTGAACCCTCATCTCCCATCTTTCCCAAGTGGCAGATCCTTCTCCGTCGGGACTCTTCCTTACCGGAACAGTCAAGCGACGGGTTGGAAGCGGGACAGGGCCATGGAACTCGACTCCCGTTCTCTTCGCTATTCCCTTGATCTCTTCACAAACGACATCAACGATTTTATGCTGTGTTCCACTAAGTGAGATCCTCGCCCTGTAAGAAGCCATCAATACACCTACTTCTTCTCGAGGTCAATACACTGGCCCGCGGCCACTGTAATGCCCATATCCCTAATGGCGAATCTACCCATCTGAGGAATGTCAGAAACTTTCTCAAGAACGATTGGTCTGTCCGGAATTACCTTAACGACAGCAACGTCACCAGTCTTGATGAAATCAGGCTTGTCTTTCAAGGTTGTACCATCCTTTGGGTTAAGCGTCTTGACTATTTCTTCAAATCTGCATGCTACCTGTGCAGTGTGCACATGGAATACTGGTTTGTAGCCGTTTGCAATTACGCTCGGATGATTAAGAACTACGATCTGTGCCGTGAATGCCTTAACAACGGTCGGTGGATTCGATGTGAGCCCACATACGTCTCCCCTCTTCACATCTGTCTTGGCGATACCACGAACATTGAAACCGACGTTATCACCGGGCTCAGCCTGCTGCATCTGCTCATGATGCATTTCGATTGATTTGACCTCTCCCTGCTTCTCAGCCGGCATGAAAGACACCTTGTCTCCGATCTTCATGACACCTGTTTCTACTCTTCCAACAGGTACCGTTCCGATACCTGTGATGGAATAGACATCCTGTATCGGAAGTCTCAGAGGCTTTTCCGTGGGTTTATCTGGAACCTTAAGCGCATCTAGCGTTTGCAGAAGAGTCGGGCCATTATACCACTTCATGTTTTCGCTTGGCTTTATAATGTTATCCCCCTTGTATCCACTTACAGGAATGATAGGAACATTTCTGTATCCAATGGATAGAAGGAATTTCTCCACTTCAGCTTTAACGGTGTTGAATCTCTCCTGGCTATATGGAGGTTGAGTTGAATCCATCTTATTTGCAACTACGACGAGTTGCGGCACACCAAGGGTCTTGGCAAGGAAACCGTGCTCCCTCGTCTGCGCCATAATGCCTTCCCCTTCCTTAAAAGAAATAACAAGCATTGCAGCATCGGCCTGACTTGTTCCAGTTATCATATTCTTTACAAAATCCCTGTGCCCTGGTGCGTCTATAAGGGTGAAGTAGTACTTGTCGGTCTCAAACTTCTTGTGGTTAAGGTCTATAGTAACTCCTCTCTCCCTTTCTTCCTTCAACCTGTCCATGACCCATGCAAACTCGAATGTTGCTTTCCCTTTCTCAGTAGCTTCCTTCTTGTATTCTTCTATAATGTGGGCTGGAACCTCTCCATGCTCAAATAAAAGTCTCCCTACAAGAGTAGACTTTCCATGATCGACATGCCCAATTGTTACTAAATTTATATGTGGTTTTTGTCCTGCCATTAGTATTCACCGTTGTGACTTTCCATACGAGATATAGAACGCATATAAGGATTTTCTGAGCGCTGCTTACAAACCTACTTCTCAGAATTCCTCTTTCAGGTGGACATGGGAATTTACCGGGGAAGAAGGGAATATCAGATATCGTAGATAATTAAACAAGCCGATGACACCTGATGAAAGCTATAAAGATATTGATCAAGAAAGGTTTACCTGAGCATTCTAACCAACCATTTCAGGTAATTATAACAGAACCTCCTTTAAGGAATGCGTGTATAATGAACGTATATGCTGCAGAATAAAGCCTAGAGAGCCTGATAAAAAAGTTGTGAATGTTTTGCTAACTTGATTTATAACAAATTAATTTTATTGCATAGTCATAAGAATATAGAAAAAAAATGAGAATAAAATAAAAAAGTTTTCTTATAAAAATTCTTATGGAGCGGACTTTATATGAGCCGCAACAGCTGTCATTCCTCCATATGCTGAAGCTGCCATTGCCAGTAACACTACAACGAAGAATATTATCAATATGATATTAGCCAGCATTGGGCTCTTTGTCTTCGAAGGAAGTATGTCATATATAAGGCTCACAGGGTAAACCAGGAAACCGAATACTCCATATCCAATAAACAGTATGAATGTTTCCAGCGCGTCAGCAGATGAAGGAAGGCTGTTTATGTACCCATTGTATCCATACACTATAGCGAGAAGTCCAATCGCAAGGGCAAATATTCCAGGGAATTGAAGCTTGTAGTCTCTCAGTACAGATATTGCATAAAGAAGTGTTACCATACCAAGCAAAAGGAATGGATCTCCGTAGAATATGTTGTAACTCCCTGGGAGCGGCCAGACAAATTCCTGGAAGAGACCGATCATTAATATTACGCTACCCAGAATTAGTAGCGGAAAACCGGCTGGTGCCATTGCAATTCTCAGGTTCTTAGTTCCATTCTTTCTGTATTCAAGGTAAACATAAGCTATGGTATATAGCGTCAAGACGCTGACCAATGTTACCAAAAAATACTCCAAAGCCAAATCATCTATGAATCCTGCCATATTTTCTCAACAAGCGATTCTTTCTGTTGAATTAAAATACTGACCTTACCTACAAGCATTCTTCTTTATTGATTCACAATATATGCCGTGTGTAACAATATGGCCATGAATCTTGTTGTTGGGGATTGAACATGAGTACGAAACTCGCATAATGCGTTAATTTTTTGGCCATCTTCAGGGCTTTAATATCATGTAAATTTATTTTACCTAACTTTATTATGAACGGTTGACTTATAAGTCACATTTTATCACCGTTAGTTTTTCATACGTTTCCGCCATCAGTAAAAAAATGGTTCTCGAAAGATTGTACTTAATTCCACATGGAGATGAAATCCTCGACTGCCCAAATCAGGATAGCAGGAGAATGAATGATGCGATTACGGAGATGGTCTCTGGGGATTCAGCAGATACTATTGCTATCATTTCCCCTCATTCACTTATGCTTTCAGATAGAGTTGCAATTATTGACACTGAGAGCACCAGCGGCACGTATGATATCAAGACAGCCAAGCTAAGGATGAAATGCATTATTGACAGGTCTCTTTCGAGAAGGCTCAAGACTATGACTGGTGATCTGGCAGAACTGGCGGGTTTCGTAACATCAACTGGCCCGTTGTCCGATTTTCCTCTGGATTTTGGCAGCCTTATCCCTCTCTCCTTCTTCATTCAGAGAAGGATTGTCCTGATGGGTCAGCCCAGACCAACTGGTACAGAGAGCATGTTTGCGTTTGGAAGAGTTCTTTATGACTGGGTAAAAGAGGCTGACGGGAAATTAAGCGTTATATTCAGCGCAGATCAGGCGCACACTCATGCAGTGGACGGGCCATACGGATACTCAGAAGAGGCGAGGGCTTATGACTCGGAAGTGAGATCGGCAATTGAAAGAAATGATTTCAGCAAAGTCAGGGATTTTGATCCAGACTTCATAAGGAAGGCAAAACCGGACAGTTTCTGGAACATGCTCGCGTTGGCTGGTTTCCTTGATACATCCAATCTGAAAATGAAGGTCAACTATTATTATGTGGAACATTACTTTGGAATGCTGGCTGCTAGTATGAAAAATCCATAAGAGAATCTTATATAATTTGATAATCTCTCCATAAGCATGGAAGGAGATACTAAAATAGTATTGCTACTTGTATTTTCTGCAGTGGTAACGGCAATATTTGGTTATTTGGTTGTAGGTGGATATCTTCTCTGGTCTCCGTAGGCATATAATATGTTGGATGAACTAAAGAGCCTTAAGGAACAGCTTTTGTTCCAGGAAAAATTCGAGCATGGTTATTTTAAAAATATTGTTATAGCAGGAATGGGTGGATCCGGAATTGCCGGTTCAATATTTTCGGAAATTTATGATGAATCCCCGGTTGAAGTTGTTTCCGATTACACAATTCCGGCGTATGTCAATTCAGACACGCTCTTTATTGCAATCAGTTATTCCGGAAACACAGAGGAAACCATTTCCGCCTATAGGGAAGCTGAACGAAGAGGGGCACAAACGGCGGCAATCACGTCGGGCGGAACACTAGGCAAGATATGCCGCAAATCGCTCATAATTCCCGGTGGACTTCAACCCAGATCCGCATTGGGATACATGCTTGTCCCTCTCATATCCTCACTGATGCATGACCATTCAAAAGACCTGAAGGAAGCCTCAAAGGTCGTTGAAAATATAGATTCTATGAACGATAGGATAAAAGAGGAGGCAGCAGTCCTTGTAAAAGCGAAAAAGCTTCCAGTAATCATGGGTTTCAAGCCTTTCAAGTCCGTTGCATACAGGTGGCAGACTCAGTTCAATGAGAATTCTAAGTTACTGGCTTTCAGCGCCTCGTTCCCCGAGCTTGATCATAACCAGATAATGGCACTTGAAAGCAGCTATGGAAAGGAAAATCTTGCCTTTTACTACTTTTCGGGTGCTTCAGGCAAAGTTAAAGAAAGGATAAAGTTCACAATAGACCTAACTGGAATAGAGGCAAAGCAGATTCCTGTCGAGGGCAGTTCAAGAATCGCCCAGATCATGCATCTCGTGCATTATGGTGATTATTTTACCTACTATGCTGCACTGGAGAGAAATATAGAGCCAAGAGATGTAACAACAATAGAAAAGCTGAAGAAGCTCCTTTCTCAGTTCTAGACTATATCAGATGTGCCCGGCGGAAGGATCCTCTCAATCTCTTCAAGGCTCGTCTCCAATTCTTCCCGGATCTTCCTGGCTATTTCATCACGCCTGGTTTTTCCGGGCATAATCTCAATCAATTTTCCATGCGACTCAAAAGGGATGGGAGATACCATTGGTAAAACCTCCCCCGAATAGCTTATTTTGCCCAGGTAAAGATGCATTGGCAGGTCAAAGAGATAGTTTCTCTTGCCCCTGATGACCCATGAGCCGGATGTTACGTATTCGCCCGATTCGGCCGTTTTTGAAACCTGCTCCGGGTAGACCCAATAGGCAGATCCGGAAAGTTGTCCTGCAGGCCAGGCCCTGGAAAAGCAGACCGCAAACTGGCATGCTTCCCTTACACTTATCTCGGATGGCCTGGTTGTATCTGTACCTTTTACTATTGTGCTTGGAGCTCCGTAAAGATCCGCGTGGACATAGACATCGAACTGCTTCATGTGTTTTTTAACTACCTTTTCGTTGGATTTCCTGTCCTTTCCGGCTAGTACAAGGTTACCTTCCGACGTGAAGAACCACCGGTAGGTTTCGAACCAGAAGGTCTTCCTCACTTTTTTCTTCTGTGCTTTCTGTGAAGGAACAATCTGTTTCCTGGCCTCTTCTATAGCCTTTTCTGCCCCTTCTATCTTGGCGTGAAAATCTTTTGCTTCCTGGAATGCCATGTTTCCGTTTTCTGATGGCTTCCGGTTATACTGAAGATCGAGGATGCTTCCATTAAGATCGACCTGGCAGCGCTTTCTTGCAGGATCTATTGAGATAACTGTACACCCCGGAAACAGCTTAAAGTCCTTAACTAGCCTTTTCTCCTGGCTTCTGATCGCTTCTATGACCGCTTCAATGGACTTTAGGTTTGAAAATATGTATTCTCCCTGCTTCCTGAATTTCTCAGAATTGGAATTGAATTCCTCTATACTCTTCTCAATCGATCTTATCCTCTTCTGCATTGGAGACTCTTTAGCCTCGCCTTCCGGGTAATTCTGCAGATAATTGTCAAGTGCCTCGGCAAATGAATCAAATACTCCTTCCGGCTCTTCCTGCAGATGATTCAAAATCACCGGCGACACTATATCACTCTTTGAGTAAAGGAATCCTTTGTTGTTTCTTGATTCCTGCAGAATTCCGGATATTGCATTCCTCAAGTCGTCAATACGTGTAAACGACGTAGCGAGGGTATTCTTGTCCAAACCCAGCCTGAACACTACCTCCTCAGCCATTTCTCCTCCAAGATTAAAACGAGTGGCAAGTGTCTGCACTATGTTTGCCTTGCTGTTGCGCATTATCAAGGCATAGCCTTCAGGATCGAGAATTGTTGGATCGTTGGATTCCGGAGGGTTATATGGAGAACCTCGGGCTATAGTCCTGTTTTTCCATTCACGCTGGTTGTAGGCGAATTTTATGACATTATCCTGCAGCACTATAAGATTGCCCTCCCTGAAGACTTCAAGTATTATTTTTAGGCCCCCGGATAAATCGATTCCAACAATCCTGTCAAAGTTTATCTGGTAAATCGAAATTATTTTCCTGTCTTCAAGCATGCTTCTCAGAGTCATTGCCATGTTAGATGGCGTTTCAGGAGTTTGCACATCATGGAATGCAATTCCCTTCGACAGGGATAGGAAAAGGGACCTCTTCTTGACATCGCTCCTGTATATCTGGAAAAGGAATTCGTCCTGGGACACCTGGTGTATCTTCTTAATGAACGAGCCGGAAATTTCTTCCTGGTAGCAGTTCACAAACGCATAGATGTCAAGTGAAGATTCTTTGTATTTCATGCATAGCACCCATTGCAATGATTACAGGAACCCTTATTTCATGCAGCTTATTAATTAGGATATTGAAACATCCCAGCATGAAGTCGTAATTGCTTATCGCTCAATCTGCATGGTAAATCTTATTTGCAATCTGTTATGAGCAAGTTGCATGAAGAAGTTTATAGTTGCTTTGCACGTCGTGCTTGATGATGTAACAGAGGAGCATTTTTCTAGCAGGATGGCTTCAGCTGGCTTCACTGCAGTACACATAAGTGCAGGACCCGGTCAGGAGGAGGAATTGGACAAAATTGCTTCTGAATCTCCAGGCTGCATTATTCTAACCTCTGGAATCGTATTGACTGCGGCTTTGCTTGATTCCATGAAATACCGCCATGTCGATGCAGTAATTGCGATCAATCCTCTTTGGAATGATTCTCTGAAGCCGTTGTTGAGCAGAGTGGAGACAAGCTTAATCATATTCACTGATGCGCCGGATCTTTCAAATGTGCGGATGCAGGCTATGAAATTTCATGATCGTGTCGCCGGATCCAGAATACATTATTTGCGGTCGGACGCAATAAGGACCCTGCTGGATCACCCCGACAGGATAATTAAATTATTGGAGGAAACCCTTGACGCAAAATGATTTGATTGACAGGCTGGAGATACAGGTACGATACGCGGACATTGACTCCTATGGGCATGTGAACAAGATCG